>NZ_JBHSPA010000023.1:28716-218934 GCF_042656245.1 Nonomuraea insulae | reverse complement strand
ACGCCGCCGGCGCGTTCTACCCGGTGGACTCCTGGGCGATCACGTGACCCTTGACCCGTCCCGGGTGGCCGCGCAGATCGTGTCCGGAATCGGGTTCATCGGCGGCGGCCTGATCTTCGTACGACGGGACGCCGTGCGCGGTCTGACCACGGCGGCGGTCGTATGGCTCACCTGCGCGGTCGGGATGGCGGCCGGAGCCGGCCTGTGGTTGCTGGCCCTCGTGGTGACGGCCGGTCACTTCCTGGTCGTCTTCGCCCTGACGCCGTTGGCCGCCCGGCTGCCGCGCTCGAAGTACACCCAGTCGCGGCTGCACCTCACCTACCTCGACGGCCGGGGCGTGCTCCGCCGGGTCCTCGCCACGTGCACCGACAAGGGCTTCGTCATCAACGAACTGACCGTGGACCGGGGCGATGACCGCCGCGAGCCCGGGACGGTGTCGATCTGGGTGCTCGTGCAGGGCTCGGGGCCGATCGGGGAACTGGCCGCGACCCTGGCGGACATCGACGGCGTCCACACCGTCGCCAGCGACGACGTCAACGCCTCAGCGACCTGACCGGCACCGGTGCTTCCGACGGCCGGTGCCCGGCCGTCGGACTGGGGAGTCACTTGCAGGCGTAGACCCTGGCCGCCGTCCGCAGCTTGCCCGGGTCGTCCCGCTCGCCGATCAGGTCGACGTCGACGACGCCGCGCCAGGTCGTCTTCGTGGAACTCGTGCAGGTCGCGCGCCCGGTGACCCGGTCGCCCCTGCCGCCGCCCGGGCGTACCTCCGCCTTGCCGGGCGTGCCGACGTTCTCCCACCTGCCGCCGGTGTCCCGCTGCTGGAGTTGCATGGTGACGACGGCGCGGGTGGCGGACGTGCAGGTGCCCTGCAGCCACCAGCCCTTTCCCGACACCTCGCGGGCGGAGGGGGAGAACTGGATGTACTCGGCCGCGGTGGTGAAGTCGCACATTCCCACGCTCTCGGCCTTCTCGACCGGCGGGCTTTCCGAGTCCTCCGAGTCTTCCGAGGTCTCTGTGCCGGGGTCGGGGACGAGATCGGTCTCGATCAGAGAGTTCCCCAGCGGATCGGCATCGGGATCCGGGTCGGCGGCGTCCACGTCGGTGAGGCCGGTGTCGTTGGGGTCGGTGTCGGTGGGGCCAGTGGTGGGTTCCGATGACGCGGTGGGGTCGTCGGTGGCGGCCGGCAGTGAGACGGGATTGGCGCTGTGGGCGGACGGCACCACGGCGAACAGGGCGGCGGTGACGATGACGGCCGCGCCGGCCGTTTTCCACACGTTCAACATGGCTGGCTCCTCGGAGAAGATGGATGGTTCCAGCCCGTTATCTCCGTCCTGCTGTTGACCGGCAATGGCGCTGCACAACGGGACAACCAGTCGGTGATGACCACCGGACCCTGCACAATCAGGCGTGTGGAGGAGAACATGTCGCTGGCCGGGTTGACCCACCGGCTGGAAGAGGCGGTGGACAAACTGCGGGGCATCCCCGTCGGTGTCGAACTGCTGGATGACGATGGGGTCGTACAGCAGCGGATCGCTGAGGCCGTGCGTTCGGCCCGTGAGTTGCGCGCCATGCATCCGGTGGGATCGACGGAGAAGGGGCGCGAGGAGCAGAAGAGCAGGCGCGCTGTGCTGGACGCGTTGCGGCGCGGCGTGACGATGCGCACGATCGTGCACGCGAGCATGCTGGACGATCCGCGCAAAGAGGCGCGGATCAAGGAGCTGCACGCTTCGGGCGACCTGCATCGTGTCGTCGATGCGCCGATTCAGCAGTTCCTCGTGTTCGACCGCGCTGTGGCGTTCGTCCGGATCACGCCTGTCGCCTACACCCCGGGCGCGCTGATGATCAGGCAGCCGAGCCTGATCACCACGCTCATCGACCTGTTCGAGCAGACGTGGAGCAGGGCCAGGGACATCGCCGAGCCGGTGCAGCGGCTGACCGCGCGCGAGCGGGAGGTGCTCGGGCTGATCGCAGAAGGGTGCTCCAACGGCGCCGTGGCCAGGGCGTTGTCGATCACGGAGGCGGCGGTCGGCAAGCACGTGGCCAGTGTGTTCGCCAAGCTCGACCTGCCCGCGACCGATGAGGTCAACCGGCGGGTGCTGGCCGTGCTCGCCTATCTGCGCGGCGCCGCGAGGTAGTGCCAGGCCTACCCTGTGCTCGTCCTGGCCCCACTGCGCGGGTCGTGCGGTGCCGATTTCAATGGGTGACATGCAGCGAATGAGTGGATTGCTGGTCGGAGCGGTCTTCGGTGCGGTCTTCGTGATCGTCAACGCACAGGGCCCGCTGAACCCCGTCGCCGTGGGTCTTCTGAGAGCGGCCGCCTGCCTGGCGGCCGCCGGGGTGTTCGTCATGTGGCTGATCTCCGCACGGAAGGGGCGTTCCGCCGAGGGGGCGGGGCGGAGCATGTTCGGCCGCGGATACGTGATCGTCGTCGCCGCCGAGGCGATCCTGCTCTTCGGCGGGATCCAGGTGCTGACGGCATGGGAACGTCCTGTGGAGAGCAACGTCGCCTGGGTGGCGCTGGTGGTCGGTGCGCACTTCATCGCGCTGGGACCGATCTGGAAGGAATGGGGCATCGCCGTGCCCGGTGTGGTCCTCACCCTGCTGGGCGTCGCCGGTCTCGTCCTGGCCTCGACCACCGCCGTGGGCTGGGTGCCGTTGGTCAGCGGGGTTCTGTCCGGGGTGGTGCTCCTGACGGGCAGCGTCGCCTTCGGCTGGCGCGGTCTGGCTGACCTTCAGAGGAGGAACGCCTGAACGTGCCGGGCCACGACCGCGGCGGACTTCCCGTTCGTCCAGCCGATGTGGTCGAGACCGTCCAGCGTCTGGAGGGTGGCGTCGGCGAGGGTGTCGCGGAGGGCGTCGAAGGGCCGGTCCCTGGCCATGCCCGGGGTACGTCCGCCGCACAGCAGGAGCACGGGAGCGGTGACGGCGGCGAACTCGGCGAGGCGGCCCTCCTGGGCGGCGAGCTGCTCGTGCTCGGCCACATTGGCCGGAAGCAGGGGCCGCATGCGCTGCCAGGCACGACCACGGAAGCCGATGCGCAGCACCGCGCGCAGGTACCAGAACGGCATCTTGGCGAGGAAGGCCGGCACGCCGTCCGATCCCCGGAGGAAGTGCACGAACGCGCCGTAGGGATCGTCGGCGGCCAGCCGTTCCCGGTACGGGCCCATCCACCCCGTGGGTACGGGGCCGGTGGGCACGCCGGGTTCGTAGACCGCGATCCGGTCGAACGACCGCGACGACCGGGCGGTCTCCAGGATGACGAGCCCGCCGTAGCTGTGGCCGAACGCAAGTCTGGCCCCGGTCTCCGCCTGGACGGCGCGTAAGTCCTCCACCTCCTTGCCCAGGTCGTAGCCGGGCCCCTGAGGACCGCTGGCACCGCGCCCGCGCCTGTCGACGACGTGCACCGTGAAGGAGCCGGCCAGCACGGAGGCGAACGGCAAATAGTCCTCGGCGGTGCGCATGGCGCCGCCCAGCACGATGAGGCCCGGTCCGGTGCCCAGCGTCTGAATCGCGATCGGGGTGCCATCGGCGGAGCGCACGGTGTGCGGCGCGGTCTGGAGGATCATGGGGCCGTCTTCCCTTCGGGGTGATCGAGGGTCGCCAGGAGGCGTTCGGTGTGCGCGGCGTATTCGGCGTACGGCACGCCACTGTGTGCGAGGAGAGCGGCCAGCCGCCCGTCGAGCGTCCTCTGGCCCGCGGCCACGAGGTTCTCGCCCTCGGCCGTGAGGCTCAGCCGGCGGCGGTGTCCGCCGGCCGGGTCGGGCTGGACGTCGAGCAGGCCCGCGGCGGCCAGGACGCCGGTCGTGCGGCTCGCGGACGGCTCGGTCACGCCGAGCCCGTCGGCGAGGGCCCGTTGCGTCGAGGCCCCGAGCTTGCCGACCAGGGTCAGCGCGAGGAAACGGCTGTAGGAGACGTTGTGCTCGGCCCGCAGGATCTGGTCGGCCGCCCGGTCCAGCCGGGCGACGAGCACATGCAGGCTGTGGGCCAGGTTGCGTTCCACACCCATTAAATTAGCATGCTAACTTAGGATTGCAAGTCCCTAAGTTCGCCGGACCACGTACAGGACCCGGTCGTGATCCTCCTCGTCGGCCTGCTCCCGTAGCGACGTCCCCACCAGGCCGTGGGCGGCCACGACGCGCAGGCCGGACCGCTCAGCCGCGCGCCGCACCGTACGGTCGGAGTGGTGCCGCTGCACGTGCCGCATCGACGTCCGCTCCCAGCCCGTGACGGCCCGTTCGAACAGGTCGAACTGCGTGACCACGACCGCGTCCGCCTCGATCCGCGGGGACACCGCGAACCACGCCGCGTACCGGTCCCCCCGATCGGCCACCGCCGGGACGCCGAACGTGCGCCGGTAGTAGCCGATGGTGTTCAGGTCGAAGACCAGCACCCCGTCCTCGGCGAGCTGGTCGCGCGCGGCCGCCAGCGACCGCTCCAGCTGCTCCATGTCGGTCAGGTACGTCATCGGCACGTCCACGCAGGCGACCACGTCGAAACCGGCCAGTCCCGGCGGGGGGCTCTGCAGCCGGCCCACCCGGAACCGGATCTCCTCGGCCCCGGGCCTGCGCCGGGCCATCGCCACCATCGCCGGGGACAGGTCGTAGCCGGTCACCTCGTATCCGCGATCGCGAAAGGCCGTGCTGCTGCGGCCGGTCCCGCAGCCGGCGTCCAGCAGCCGGCGCCCGCCCGATCCGTACCGGTCCGCCGCCTCCACGAAGCGGTCCACCAGCTTGGCGGTGTCCATCTGCCCGTTCAGCTCGTCGTAGCGGGCGGCGATGGTCTCGTACGCCGCCAGCGTCTCATCCACATGCGACATGCGCGCCTCCCGTGCGGGGGGTGCCGCACCGGACCGGTTCGGGTCCGGCGCGGCTTACGGACCTACCAGATGAACCACGCCTGCCGGTTGACCCGGCGGCCGGTAACCCGACGCAGCAGTTTCCTCATTGGAGTTCACCTCCTTCCCGTGGTGGTGGTCAGGGTCCGTCGAAGCTGGAACGCGGGAGGGGTGATGATGCCCGCGACGTGCGGGTGCCCGTGGCCGCCGCGCACCTCCAGCCGGGCGCCGTCGGTCAGGGCGGTGAGCAGGTCAGTGGCCAGGGTGTGCGCGACGGAGGCGCCGGCGCAGGTGAACGGGCCGCCGCCGAAGGGCAGGTACGGCCCGCGGGGGCCACCGTCGTCCCACCGGCCGGGCCGGAACCTGGTGGCCTGCGGCCAGTGCCGTTCGTCGCGGTGCAGCAGGTAGGAGCAGACCGACACGCTTTCCCCCGGCTCCATCCGTACGCCGCCGACCTCGTGGGCGCGGGCCACCGGACGGCCCAGCAGCCACGCCACCGGCCACAGGCGCAGCGACTCCCGTACGGCCGACTCCGCCGGAACGGCCGCCAGATCGACGGCGTGGTTCGCGGCCGAGAGCAGCGCCCAGGCGACCACATGGCCCACCGGAGCCACCGAGGTGCGGAACAACTGCAGGTACACGTGGGCGACCTGCGCGGCGGGCGTGCCGGGCGGGGTGGCCCCGTCCACGGCTTCCAGCAGGTCACCGGCCGGGCCTGACGGCGGCCCTGCTCGCCGGGCGAGCACCTCTGCGGCGACCGTTCGCACCACGCGGGCCCACAACGCCCGTCGCGTCACGCGTGCCAGCCGGCCGCTGGGGCGGATGAGGACCTCGTGCCGTACCACCTGCGCCATCAGCTCCAGCAGGGCGGGCGGGCTGTCCTGGCGCAGCAGCGCCCCGGCCAGGAACCGGTGCGTGGCGGCGCGCCCGGCCGAGGGCCACTCGCTGACCTCGCCCAACTCCGCCACGACGGCGGGCAACAGGTCGCGGTGCGCGGCCAGGTGGGCGCGTAACGTCGTACGGGCCGCCCGCCCGATCGCGACCTGCGCCTCCCGTGGCTCCAGCCGGCCGCCGGGGACGTGGAAGAAGTCGGACACCTCGTCGTAGTGGCCCTCGTCGTCGTGCAGCACCCGCAGGGCCTCGACCGGATCGGCCACGCACAACGACCCGTCGTCGGGCAGCCGGAACACAGGGCCCCGCTCGCGGGCCGCGTGCTCGACGAACCCCAGCGGATCCCGCCGGTACCACCGTGCGGCCCCGGTGGGCCACTCCCGCTCCCCGTCGGGAGCGACCCGATCCGGTTCTCCCACCGTCGTCATCCCCACCTGCCCTATGCATCCGTGATGTCGGGTGTACGCGCAGGTGGTGCCGTTCGCGCGCCCCCCGCCAGGAGAGCGGCGTCGCCTGCCGCCGGTGGACAGGACGACACCAACCAGGAATGGCGGAAGCTTATAGCTGTAGGCCGCCGTTCCTGATCAGTGAGTGATCAATGAGAAAGGCCGATACTTTATTTACAGAATTGGTGGAATGTTGTCGTGCGAGTATTCCGGGAAATGGGCCACCCGGCCGCCGAGCAGGCCCTCGACGAGGTCGGCTCGCAGGGGATGAGTGCACTTTAACGGCCCAGGCCACCAGGGGTGGGGTCGGCGGGGATGCCGGTCAGGGCTTCGGTCTCGGCCCGGGAGTAGGGGGTGCCGGGCCATTCGACGAGCAGCACGGTGGCGTCGTCGCGCAGCCGGTGTTCGTGGTAGTCGAGGTGGTGGTGGATCAGGCGGCGCAACGTCTCGGGGACCGGGAGTTCGTCGGCCTGGTGCCGGATGAGGAAGTCGGTGAAGCGTTCCATGCCGAACTCCTCGCCGTGGCGGTTGCGTGCCTCGGTGATGCCGTCGGTGTAGAGCAGGAGCCGGTCTCCGGGTTGCAGCTGGGCGTGGCAGACCGTGATCGGCAGGTGCAGGTCGGTGCCCGGGGGCGCGCCGGGCGGGCATTCGAGCTCGATGGTGGCGCGCCTGCGCAGGATGACCGGCTGAAGGTGGCCGCAGTTGACCCAGGCCAGCTCGCCGCTGCGGATGTCGAGCGTGGCCAGGATGCCGGTGGCGAACCGTTCGCCGCCGAACTGGCCCGTGAGCGCCTCGTCTATCCTCGCCGCCGTCTCGGCGAGCCCTCTGTCCTCGTGGCGGCTGTTGCGCAGGGTCGTCAGGGCGAGGTTGGCGGTCAGGCCGGCGGCGGTGTCGTGTCCCATCGCGTCGAATATGGCCAGAGCCGCGGTGCGGGCCTCCAGGGCGTAGTCGTACACGTCGCCGCTGATGTCGTACGCGGGCTCCATGACCGCGCTGATCACGAGCCGGTCGGTGGCGAACGTGCGCTGCGGCATGAGCCGCCACTCCATCTCGGCCGAGACGCTCATCCGCCTGCGCCGCACCAGCCTGGAGTAGGTGTCGCTCAGGGAGCGCTTGGAGACCACCAGCAGGGCCACCAGCCCGGACAGGCGTTCCATGTCCAGCAGCGTGTCGGCGTCCGCGCCTGAGATGGTGATCCGCAGGACGCCCAGCCGGTCGGTGCCGTCCACCAGCGGCACCCACCACTGCTCCGGGTCGCGGACCGTGGCCGGCAGGATCTTCCCGTGCTGGAACGCCCGTCCCGCCACCGTGCCCTCGATGCCGATCTCCCCGCTCTCGCGGGCGCCGGCCGGCTCCGGGCAGGTGACGAGCGGGGAGAGCACCTCCTGTTGCAGATCCGCCAGGTAGATCACCACATCGCGCAGCCCCACCCGGCCGGCGTGCTCGCACACCAGGCCGGGTATCTGCTCCAGCGTCGACGTGTGGCTCGCGGAGATCAGCTCGCCGAACATCGCCGCCCGCGCCGCCGCGTACGGCGTACGTCCGGCGACGGGTTCATCGTGAGCGGTCATGCACCTAGCGTAACCATTGGCTCAATCGTCCTTCGATTGCCCGTGGTCGCGACGCTGCACATAGAGGCGGTCGCCCCGAGGGCCGGTCCATTCCAGCCGCACCACACCGGGGACGGCGGACTCGCCGACACGCGAGGGGTCGGCCCAGTGACCGAAGGCGGGGTTGCGGAAGAACGTCGCCCACAACCGGCCGCCGTGGTCCTTGAAGATGTTGTTGTGACCGGCCCCGACGCCCAGGGTCCAGCGCTCGGAGTACGGTCCCTCGAAGTGGTCGGAGACGGCGACGACCGCGTCGTACTGGTACTGCACGCGGCCCGTGGCGGGCGTGTCGTAGGCGTAGCGCGTGCTGCCGTCGGCGTTGGCCGACGACCGGTCCCAGGCGGCGTGCAGGAGGTAGTACCTGCCCTCGTGCTTGAAGACGTAGGAGCCTTCGAGGTACGGCTCCGGCGTGTACGGCGTCTGCTGGAACTTCGGCAGGTTCGTCGTCGGGACGATGTCCTCCATGTCGTCCCGGAACTTCGCGTACAGGTGGTTGTGCAACACCAGCCACGCGTCGCGGCCCTCGGTGTAGAGGCTGCCGTCGATGTGGTGGTACGCGCCGGGCTTGATGAAGGCGGGCCCGCCGATGAAGGAGTCGCCGAAGGGCTTGTCGAGGTTGCCCTCCACGAGCCGGTACGGCCCCTCGACCCCGCCGTCGCTCACCAGCATGAACGAGCCGACCTTCTGGGAGTGGTCGCCCATGCACGCCACGATGTACCACTTGCCGCGGTAATAGTGCACTTCGGGCGCCCAGGCGTTGCCGCGCTTGCCGAACTGCTCGTCTGTCCAGTACTCCTGCCACGGAGCCACGACCGTGCGCCCCGGCTGGTTCTCGCCGACGAACTCGGGCGACCAGACCTTGCCCTTCTCGGCGTCGGGCCGGAACTTGGTGGTGTCGGCCAGCCGCCACGGCCCCCGCAACGACGGGGCCACCCACACGAAGATCCCGTCGTTCCACGGGCCTGCGCCTTTGAGCTCGGGCGAGCGGGTGGTGCCGGTGGCGACATAGATCGGACGGCCCTTGACGACGAAGCAATTGACGTAGGTGTCCCGCATCCAGACGCGCCCGAACTCGGTGTCGCGGGGGCGCTGCTCAAGCGGGAGCACGAAGGAGTTGTCGTCACGCGGCCACAGGTCGAGCCGGGTGTCGGCGAGGCCGTAGGGCTCGGGGTCGGGCCAGTTCGGCGGGTAGCGCTTCGACGCCGCCTGCGCGGCGGTCGCGGGCAGCGCCGCCGCTCCTAAGACACCGGCCGCCCCGGCGAGCAGGGACCGCCGGTCTACCGGCAAGCCGTTCTCGGAACCAGTCATGTCATGTCCTCCTGTATCGGCCCGTGTGCCGCATGCGGAGAGTCTGCCGAAGACGCGCAAATTTCGTCAATAACCCGGAAGAAATAGCCGGCGACCGCCGTGGCGGCCGAAACAGCAGGTCAGGAGGTTGTGGGCGAGAAAGCGGCGCGGGCTCGGCCGTAACGTTCGCGTAACGGGCTCGCCTACGGGACTCGGTACCGGTCGACGATGCTCTTGACGAACTCGTCGATCCTCGCGTCGATCTTCGCGCCGCCGTCGTCCACGTCGTTGTTGATCCGGAACACCCGGCGGCCCCAGTAGGAGTCGGATTCGAGGTCCTTGATGTTGTCCACCGCGTATATGGCCTCGTTCGCGTCGGGCGGAAGCAGATGGTTGTCGGTGAGCTTGAAGCAGACGGTCTGGTCGGTGACGATCACCCCGGGCCGTTCGATGCGGCGGTTGCGCCGCTCGGCCCGCAACGGGGCGGGCGCGTCAACGTAGATGACCCTGCTCATGTGCCTGAGATCGTCGAATTCCCGCAGTGCCGACAGAAGGTCGGGCCTGGCGAACTCGATGACGACGGCCTTCCCCTCCTTCGCGGCGACGCGAACGGCCTTGGCCAGCGCCTGCAGCCCGGGCGCGAGGGCCTCGATGTCGCTCACCTCGAAGGCGCCGCCGGGGTGGGCCTTGAACCCGGTGCCGCGAGCGGGTTCCAGTTCGACCAGCGCGCGCAGGAAATCGCCATAGATGAAGCTGTAGTCGGACAACTGCTCGGTCTCGATGCCCATCGTGGCGAGCCGCGCCGTCAGCGCGCGCCGTACGTGGGACTTGCCCGCGCCCGGCAGGCCCAGGATGAACACGACCCGGCAACTGTTGCCGAAGGCCAGGTGCGGCAGCACGGTGATGCCGTCCCGCAGGTTGATGTCCAGTTGCCGCTCGATCTTTTTCAGCGCCTCGCGTACCGCCTCCGGGTCTTCGAGAGCGGTGATGGTGTCGCAGATCTTCTTCGCGATGAACGCCTCCAGCGGCTGTGCGGCCCCCCAGAGGCTCTCGAAGTCGCTCAGCGCCTGGGTGCCGATGCCGTCCAGGATGACCGGATGATCGTTTCTGCCGTTGCGGTGATTGACGATCGCGGTCGACGCCGTGGCGGGCTCTCGCTCGAACCGGTGGAAACTGAGGTGCTCCATACCGAACACGCGCTGAGCCAGGCGGACGGCGATGCCCTCGTTGAGCAGTTCGACACCACCCCGGATGCTGTCGTCCGACTCGAAGATGACCACTCGTACGCCGCAGCGTTCGTTGATCCGCTTCCACTCGGCCCGGATCTTCGCGATCGTGGGGCTCTCGGCGGCCGGCGCCAGCCGGGGAGAGACGACATCGAGCCGCTGGGTGTCCTTCGCGGACTCCGACAACACCGCGCCGAGGTAGGTCTTGCGGCGGACCCGCCGGGAAAGGGCCAGGGGCACGCGGCGGCGCCGGGTCCAGGCCATGCGCAGGGAGCCGAGGATGATGGTGACGAGGATCCCGCTCGTCACGGGGACGATGTAGTCTTCCCACCCCATTGCGCCTGCT
Organism: Nonomuraea insulae; assembly: GCF_042656245.1. NCBI lineage: Bacteria > Bacillati > Actinomycetota > Actinomycetes > Streptosporangiales > Streptosporangiaceae > Nonomuraea > Nonomuraea insulae. The sequence goes on along the minus strand of NZ_JBHSPA010000023.1, from coordinate 208,294 downwards.
CCGGGCAGGGTGGTGGCAGCGATAGAGAGAATGGTGCGCATCGGTCGTGAGTCCTCTCAGGTGACCGACACACCAGCAGGCAATCTTAACTGGTGTTAATCTTGGGCTGAAATTTATTCACTCTTGTTATGGATCAGATTGGATTCTCATAGCCCTGTTGTCAACTCAGATCAGAGGCGTCATGTTAGAGTCTTCACAGGAGTTGCCACAGCCTGTTCGGAGGCTGGCATGACGGACAAGACACCGCAGCAACCGGCGACGCTCGCCGATAAACTCGATCGATTGTTCGACACCATGCATCCCCCGGACCGAGGCCCGTACAGCAACGAGGAGGTGGCTTCGGCGATCCGGTCGCAGGGCGGGCCCACCATCTCGGGCACCTACATTTGGTACCTGCGCAAGGGAGAGCGCGAAAACCCGACGATCAAACATATCGAGGCTCTGGCGCGTTTCTTCGGCGTGCCACCGGCGTACTTCCTCGACGAGGAGATCGCCTCCGAGGTGGACGCCCAGCTCAGCCTCCTGAACGCGCTGAAGGACACTCGCGTGAAGGACATGGCGCTGCGGGTAGCGGGGTTGTCGGCGGAGAGCCTCGCCACGATCGGAGAAGTGGTCGATCGGATGCGGAAGCTCGAAAAACTGCCCGGCAGCGACTCCGGGCCGGAGCCCACGGGCAGTAGGTAGCTACTCTGCCCTCAGGAGTGCGAGGCGGGACGTGTGTCGCAAGCGGATACGACGTGAGTGTGAGGAACTCGTCCAGCAACTGCCGTTGCCTGTTCCTTTCAGCGTGCGGAGATTGTGTGAGCTCGTCGGCGCCGATCGAGGACGGCCGATCGTCCTGAAGGCCCTTCCCACCTCGTCGGGCGAGATGAGTGGTATGACGCAGGCGGGGGACGACTGCGACACCATCTGGTACCAAGAGCACACCACGCCCCTGCACCAGGAGCACATCATCCTCCACGAGCTGGCCCACTTACTCCGAGGGCACACGGAGAGCCCCGTCGAGAGGGAGGAACTCCTCCGTCGCCTGTTCCCGTCGCTGGACACGGACATGGTCCGGCGGGTCCTGGGGAGGGTGAGCTACCACAATCAGCAGGAGCTCGAGGCGGAGTACATCGCGTCGCTGATCCTGCGCAGAGCGCACTGGGGAAACGACCCCGTCCCGGCGCCCAAGGTCCCCGGGCTCGGCGCCCGGCTCGAGCGGGCGCTCGGTCGCCGTTCGAGGTGAGGCGTGAACGCGATGTTGTACGTGCCGTGCGCGATGCTCGCGTGGACCGTCGCGTTCACCAAGATTCGGCATCTGGCCAGGGGCGTCCGCGACCGTGAGCTGATCGCGCTCTGCGCCGCGCTGGTATTCCTGGCGATGACCATGACCATCGCCATTCCGCCCGTCTGGACCCGGGTGGATGCATGGCTGCACGTGCCCAACCTGTGCGGCCTCCTCTCGCAGTGCTCGGCTCTGGGCTTCGCGATCTCCATCCATCTGATGGTGCGGCTGCTGCACTGCTCCGAGGACAAGCGGGAGGAGCCTGGAAGGATCATCAGGTGGCATCTCGCCGCCGGGGCGCTCATCCTGGTCGTGATGACGGGCCTCTTCCTGAGGATCCCGCCCCTGCCCGAGGCTCCGACGGACTTCGTCGTCCAGTACGCGGGACGGCCGCAGGTCGCCGATCACCTGACGGTGTACATCCTCGTTTTCGGCGGCCTGCAGGTGCGTAACACCGTCCTGTGCTGGCATTACGCCCGTACCGACGTGAGCCGATGGCTGGGAGTCGGGCTGTACATGATGGCCGTTGCTTCGGCGCTGGGGCTGGTCTACTCGGGCGTCAGGGGCATCGACATCGTCGGTGCGCGGCTCGGCGTCGCCGTGGACGCCTGGGAACCGGTGGCGCGGCTGATGATCTTCTCTGGTGCGGTGCTCGCCTCGCTCGGCTGCACGGCTCCGTCATGGGGAGCGAAGATCTCGGCCATCGTCGCCTGGCTCGATGACTACATCGCCTGTGCCCGCCTGTATCCCCTGTGGGCGAAACTGTGCCGGGCGGTGCCGGGCATCGCGCTCGAGCCCCCGAGATCCATCCTCATCGACCTGCTGGCCGCCGCCAGCGGGCTCAGATTCCTGCTGCTCCGCAGGGTGGTCGAGATCAACGATGGGATAGTCGCTCTGCGTTCTCGCCTGGGCCCTGAGACGGTCGAAGAGGCGAACGCTTTCTGCCTGCGCTCCGGCCTGACCGGTCCGCGGCTGCGCGCCACCGTCGAGGCCTGCCTGCTGCGAAGGGCTCTCACCATCAAGATCCCTGGTGCCGGGTCATTGGACACGCCACCGGCCACGGCGTCGGGCACCGCGGACTCGGCTCACGTCTCCCACGAGGTCAGAAGAGTGCTGGACATCGCCCGGGCCTTCGGCGGATCGCCGGTGGTGCGGGCCTTCACGACCACCGGATAACCTCAGCAGGCGTGACCGTACAGCGTCCGCTGCTCTTCCTCGACGTCGACGGACCACTCATCCCCTTCGGCGGCACCCGGCCGTACCCGACCTTTCGCGACGACGCCGCGAACCCGCTCCTGGCCAGGATCGACCCCGCGCACGGGCCCCGCCTGACGGCGCTGCGCTGCGACCTCGTCTGGGCGACGACCTGGATGGACGACGCGAACGAGTGCGTCGCGCCACGGCTGGGCCTGCCGCCGTTGCCCGTCGTGACGTGGCCGGAGCCGTCCGAGGCCGATGAGCGGGACGAGCGCGACGGGATGCACTGGAAGACCCGTGCCCTCGTCGGCTGGGCGGCCGGGCGTTCGTTCATCTGGGTGGACGACGAGATCACCGACGTCGATCGAGGCTGGGTGTCCGCACACCACGGAGGGCGTGCCCTGCTCCATCGTGTCGATCCCCGTCATGGTCTCACCGACGCCGACTACGGTGTGCTCGGCGAGTGGTCGCACACCTAGGTCAGGTTCCGTCCTTGGGCCTGCGCTGGGGGGCGGGTTCCGAGCAGCGCGGCGATGGTCGGGGCGATGTCGATCAGGCGGGGGCGGTGGAGGCGGGCTCCCGGACGGATCCCCGCGCCGGACAGCAGCAGGGGGACCTTGATCTCGCTCAGGCTGCCGTGACCCCCGCGCCACTGGCCGGCCGGCGGCTCGGCCAGGGCGAAGCCCCAGGGTGGCCGCGCCTCTGCCACCAGGTCGCCGAGCTTGTCGCTCGCGTGCAGGGCACGCAGCGCGCGGTCGTCGAGCACACGGCCGATCTGCGGCAGCCGGCGGAGCGCCGCCTTGATCCTGATCCGGGCGCGCGGATCGGACGCGCCGCCACGAAGGGTGATGTCGCCCACCCGGACCGAGTTGGGCACGATGACGACCTCGGTGCCGGGTGCGGGAGAGGCGCCTGAGGGGACGACCTCGACGCTGTGGCCGACGGCTTCGATGGCTTCGACGACGTGGGGGAGCAGGGTACGGTTCCAGGCCGTCATGCCGTGATCGCTGGTGAGCAGGAACGCCGTGTCCTGAAAAATCCCGACCTCTTTGGTGGCCTGCACCAGCCGGCCGAGGTGATGGTCGTGGTCGGCCAGCAGCGAGGCGATGGCCGGACTGTCCGGTCCCTCGTCGTGGCCCGCCCCGTCGAGGTCGGAGCTGTAGACGGCGAGCAGATCGGGAATCCCGGGGACGGTCACCAGCTGCCCGTTCGAGTCCACCGGCCGCAGGTTGAGGATGTCGATCGCCACGTCCACCCGCTGCCCGAACCCCTGGCCCGGCTGAACGTAGAGATGCTCCGGGTCGCCGAAGCGTACGCCGTGGTCCTGGACCATGTACCACTGCACGGAGGCGACGGTGCGCCCCTCGGCGGCCAGGGACCCGGCGATGGTCTCGGCGGCCAGGAACCGGCTCTGCCCCTGCGCCCTGCCGCTCACCGGGTCGTACACGTAGGCGACGTTGCCGTGCACCTCCGGATGGGCGCCGGTGCTCATGGACGCGCGGCAGGGGTTGGAGATCGTGTGAAACGTCGCCTCGGCGGTCGCGAGGACGCCCCGGGCCGCCAGCCGGTCCAGATTGGGGGTCGGCACGCGGCCCAGGTAACGCGGATCGAAGCCGTCCCAGTCCACCAGGACGACATGCCTGGCCGGCCGTCCGGCGCCGTGGCCGCCCGCCCAGGCCGCGGGCGCCACACCCCCGACCGCGCCGACCGCCGCGAGCCCGCCCAGCACGGTACGTCGAGACATAGACATAGATGATCCCTGCCTTCGCGAAGACCGATGACCAAGGTAGGGACAGCCGGGAACGATCACAACGAGCTTCAGGTGACAGTCACGTGAACGCCACGCTCACATCGTCGGGATACGGGCGACATTTCCCATTACCTCGTTAGCAGAGCTAATATTCCGGACATGAGTGTTGAGGAGCTGTCCGAAGCCTTCGCCGGGGTCATGACCGGGTTCACCCGGCTGGTCCGGCGAAGGCTGCGCAGGGAGATGCCCGGGCCGCTGCTGCGCGGCGCCCAGATCGAGTTGTTGCGGCTGGTCGCCGCCAACCCCGGCATCAGCGTCTCGGCCGCGGCCAAGGAGCTCTATCTGGCGGGCAACTCGGTGTCCACGGTGGTCAACCAGCTCGCGGCGGCCGGGCTGCTGCGGCGCGAGACGCGCAGCGACGACCGGCGTTCTGCCCGGCTGCTGGCCACCCCCGAGGCCGAGGCGCGACTGCGGGCGTGGAAGGAGCGCCGCGTGGCGCTCGTACGTGAGCACATGGAGCGGCTCAGCGACGACGACAGGGCGGCGCTGACCGCCGCGATGCCGGCGCTGCGCAGGCTCGCCGACGATCTACAGGAGGAGGTGACGGCGGTATGACGGATGAGGGCGACGCGGTGGCCTGCACAGGGCTGCGGTACTCCTTCGGCGCTGCCACGGCCGTTGACGGGCTCGATCTGACGGTGGCATCCGGGGAGGTGTTCGGCCTGCTCGGGCCCAACGGCGCGGGCAAGACGACCGCGATCCGCTGCGTGACCACGCTGCTGCCGGTCCCGTCCGGCATGGTCCGGGTCTTCGGGCACGACGTGGCCGCCGACCGGATGGCGGTACGCCGCCTGCTCGGCTACGTGCCGCAGCAGTTGTCCGCGGACGCGAGCCTGACCGGCCGCGAGAACGTCGCGCTGTTCGCCCGCGTCTTCGACGTGCCCCGGCGTGAGCGCGCCGCCCGCGTCGGGCAGGCGCTGGAGGCCGTCGGGCTCGCCGAGGCCGCCGACCGGATGGCGAGCACCTTCTCCGGCGGCATGGTCCGCCGGCTCGAACTGGCCCAGGCGCTGGTCAGCGCACCCCGCCTGCTGATACTCGACGAGCCCACGATCGGGCTCGACCCTATCGCCCGTACCAGCGTGTGGGAGCACATCATGGCGGTGCGCGCGGCCAGCGGCATGACCGTCCTGGTCACCACGCACTACATGGACGAGGCCGACCAGTACTGCGACCGCGTCGCGCTCATGCACCAGGGACAGGTGCGCGCGCTCGGCACGCCTGACGACCTCACCGACGACCTGCGCGCCCGGCGCGGCGACGGCTCGTCACCGACGCTGGAGGACGTCTTCCGCGACGTCGCCGGCAGTGGCCTCGATGAAGGAGGGGAGTTCCGCGATGTCCGTCGCACCCGCAACACCGCATCCCGCGTCGGCTGACGGGAGTCTGCTGCTCGTCCCGCCGCCCGTCCGGCCGGCCTGGCGGCTGGTCCCCGCCAGGGTCGTCGCGATGTGCGTGGTGGAGTTGCAGAAGCTGCGCCACGACCGCACCGAGCTGTACACCCGCGCGATCCAGCCCGCCCTGTGGCTGCTGATCTTCGGTGAGACGTTCACCCGCATCAACGTGATCCCGACCGGCGGCATCCCCTACCGGGACTACCTGGCACCCGGGATCATCGCCCAGTCCACGATGTTCATCGCGATCTTCTACGGCATCCACATCATCTGGGAACGCGACTCGGGCGTCCTGACCAAGCTCCTGGTCACGCCGACCCCGCGCGCCGCCCTGGTCACCGGCAAGGCGTTCGCGGCCGGGGTGAAGGCGATCATCCAGGCCGTGGTCGTGGTGGTCATCGCCGCGCTGCTGGGCGTCAGCATGACCTGGAACCCGCTGAACCTGCTCGGCGTGCTCGTGGCCGTGCTGCTCGGCTCGGCGTTCTTCTCCTGCCTGTCGGTGACGATCGCCGGCATCGTCCGCACCCGCGACCGGCTGATGGGCATCGGCCAGGCCATCACCATGCCGCTGTTCTTCGCCTCCAACGCCCTCTACCCGACCACCTCCATGCCCGACTGGCTGCATGTCATCAGCGCGATCAACCCGCTCAGCTACGAGGTGGACGCCCTGCGCGGCCTGCTGCTCGGCATCCCCGCCAATCTGCCGCTGGACTTCGCGGTCCTGCTCGTGGCCGCCGCCATCGGCATCACGGCGGCCTCGGCGCTGCTGGGGCGGCTCGCCCGCTGACGGAATTCACCTGGCCGAAACCTAAGGCGGGCCCGCGCTGGGTAGATTCCCCCCATCCTGCACTCCGTTGATCCCTTCATCGGCACGGCGGCGACGGACCTGCCTCCCGCGCGCGGTCTCGCCGCCACTTGGTGGTGGCCGAAACCACAGGTGGGCAACACCCACCCGGGTGCCACCTCGCCGCTGGGCATGGTGTCGGCCTGCGCCTACTCCGGCGCGTACCCCACCGGATACGGGCGGTACACCAAGAACACCGAGGGCGTGCCCGAGGAGATGTTCGACCGGCTGCAGGCCTCCGGGTTCACCCACTTCCAGCAGTCCGGCACCGGCGCGATCCGCAAGTACTACAACTACGTCCGGGTCACCCCGATGGTGCAGCCGCTCGACGCGCTGGGCGAGTCCTGGCCGCTGGGCGAGGAGGTGGCGCAGGCGGGCTACTACGCGGCCACCCTGGACACCGGGGTGCGCTGCGAGCTCACCGTGGGCGCCAAGGTCGCCGTGCATCGCTACACCTTCCCCGAGCACAACAACGCGCGGGTCGTGGTGGACCTGTCCTGCGGCGGCCTGGGCATCGAGCTCGGCCGTACGGTCCCGGTGCGGGCGCAGGTCGAGAGCATGGGCCACGGCCGCGCCCAGGGCACGGTGGTGATGGAGGGCGTCCCGCTGTCGGTCTACGTGGAGGTGGACAGCCCCGGCTGGCGGCAGATGCTCTGGTACGACCGGCGGCTCATCGACGGCGGCACCCGCCTCGACTTCGACAGCATCCGGCACACCACGCTGCGCCCCTTCGGCATGCTCTTCATGGGCCCGACCGAGCCGGGGCAGGCCGTCGAGGTGCGGCTCGGGTTCTCGCTGCGCGGGTGCGACCAGGCGCGGCAGAACCTGGAGCGCGAGTGCGGGAGCGGGCGGCCGGCGTTCGACGCGGTGCGTGCCCGCACCCGGGTGCGCTGGGGCGAGCACCTCGACCGGGTCGAGGTCGAGGGCGGCACGCCGGCCCGCCGTACCGTGCTGGCGACGGCGCTCTACCACTCGCTGGTCAAACCGTGCTTCGGCGACGACGAGAGCCCGTTCTGGCCGACGCCTGGGCCGTTCGCGTTCGACGTGTGCACCATGTGGGACATCTACAAGACCCAGCTCCCGCTGCTCGCCGCCATCGTCCCCGACCGGGCCGAGGACCTGCTGGAGTCGCTGATCCGGGTGTGCGAGGAGGAGGGCAACTTCCCCATCGGCTACCGGATGGCGCGCGGCGCCGACCGGTTCTTCCGCCAGGCCAGCGCGCTCGTGCACACCGCGCTGGCGGACGCCCACGCGCTCGGCCGGGCGGGCCTGGACTGGAACTGGGCGCTCGTGCACATGGTCGGCGACCTGCGCCGCATGTACGGCGAGGACTTCTTCGAGAACGGCGTGGTGCACCCGATCACCCACACCCTCGACCTCGCCTACGCCCACCACTGCACCGCGCAGGTCGCCCGCGCGCTGAACGACCGCAGCCTGGCCGACGACCTGGAGGAGCGCGGCCACCAGTGGCGCAACGCCTTCGACCCCGACACCGGGCTGCTGCGCGACTCGGAGTTCTACGAGGGCGGCAAGTGGAACTACTCCTTCCGGCTGCTGCACGACATGGCCGCGCGCATCGCCCTGGCCGGCGGCGACAAGGCGTTCGTCGACAAGCTCGACCAGTTCTTCGGCTTCGGCGCCGCGCCGGTGCGGCAGCCGGGGCGGCGCCCGCAGCCGGCGGAGATGATGGCCGGGTACGCGCTCAACCGGTTCGAGGGACTGAACAACGAGCCGGACATGGAGGCGCCGTGGGCCTACCACTACGCGGGCCGGCCCGACCGTACCGCGCAGATCGTCCAGGCGGCGCTGACCTGGCAGTTCGGCACCGGGCCCGGCGGGCTGCCGGGTAACGACGACTCCGGCGGCCTGAGCTCCTGGTACGTCTGGGCGTCCCTGGGCCTGTTCCCCATCGCCGGCCAGAACCTGTTCCTGATCAACGCGCCCGCGTTCTCCAGGGCCGTGCTCCGGGCCGGCGGCAACGAGTTCGTCATCGAGACCAGCGGGCACCGCGAGACGCCGATCGGGGTAGAGGGCCTCGATCACGACCCGCCGCCGCAGTACGTGCAGGAGGCCAGCCTCAACGGCGAGCCCCTGCACGCGACGCACCTGAGCGCCGACACCGTGCACCGCGGCGGCCTGCTGCACCTGCGGCTGGGGCCCGAGCCGTCGGCGTGGGGGCGGGGCATCCGCCCGCCGTCCCTTTCCGATCCAGGCACGAGCTCGGAGGTAGCGCGATGACCCACCCCCGTCGCCGTCTCGTCATCGTGGTCAGGGCAGACCCGGTCATCTGCGGGCACGCCGGCGAGGCCCGCAACCTCGCCGAGGTGGCGCTGAACCGCGGGTTCTCCGACGTACGGCTGCTGACCTGGCCGATTTCCGCACTTCAGGCGGCCGGGTTGCCGCTCAAGCCGCTGGACCGGCTGCTGCCCTACAGCGCCGGCATCACCGTGGAACGGCCGGAGGCCGTCGGCGACTACCGGGTGCCGGACGGCCGCCACCAGGCCGGACTCACCGGGCGCCTGGTCGAATTGCTCGCCGAGCCGCTACCCACGACCTGCCTGTCCATGTACCTCGCCCCGCACGCCTCCGTGGTGATGGACGCGGTCGCGGCCGCGCGCGCCGCCGGGTACGCGCCCGACGTGCGCACCGTGGCCAAGGCGGTCGGCTCCGACGTGACCAACGTGATCCGCTCGTGCCTGCGCGAGGGCAGGTTCGGGGCGGCGACCGTGCTGTTCACCACGTTCCTGGCCAATGACGAGGTCGTCGCGGTCTCCGAGTACACCCGGCAGGAGATCGTCGCCTCGGCCGAGCAGGTGGACGTTTACTGCGGCACCACGTTCGCCGAGCAGTGCCGCCGCCGCGTGACCGTCAGCTACCCGCCGATCGACTCCGCCGCCTTCGTCGACCTGGACCCGGCCGACGTGGACGCCGCGCTCGCGCGCCGCGGCCTGGAGCGCGACGGGTACATCCTGTTCCTGTCCCGCGTGACCCGCGCCAAGGGCATCCACGACCTGATACACGCCTACGCCCGGATGCGCTGCCGGTCCCGGGTGAGACTGGTCGTCGCCGGCACCGGGCCCGCGCTGGCGGAGATCAGGGCGCTGGCCTCGGACGACGACCGGATCGTCTTCCTGTCCGACGTGGACGACCAGGAGAAGCCGCTGCTCATGCACGGGTGCGCGGCCTACGTCCTGCCGACCAAGCCGGTGCCCGAGTTCGTCGAGACGTTCGGCATCGCCCTGGCCGAGAAGATGCTGGCCGGGGGCGGGCCGATCGTCACCACCATGACGGGCGGAACCCTGGAGGCGGTCGGCGACACCGCCGTCATCGTCGAGCCCGACGATGCCGCCGGCCTGGCCGCCGCGGTGGACCGGGTGGTCCTCGACATGTCCGCCGCCGAACGCCTGGACATGGAGGTACGCGCCCGCGCCCGCGCGATGTCCTTCGACCGGGCCGCCGTGTTCGACGGCCTGTTCCCCCAGGGAACCCTCGACCCGGTCTGAGCGCTCAGACTTCTTTACGCAGGCCGCCGCACACCGGCTGACCCCGGGGTGTGGCGCGGCCGCGCGGGGCCGCGCCACACCCGCCTGGCGTCAGCTCGTCCGGCAGGAGACCGACGGCCAGGTCCAGGTGCCGTTGTGCTGGATCGTGAGGCCGAAGGTGTTGCCGCTGCCGTTCGGGCGCATCGTCATCACGTTGCCGCCGGAGTCCCATGACGGGGTGCCGTTCCAGGTGGCGAGGACCTTCTGCGGCGGGGTCAGGGTGACGGTGGCGATCCAGGACGTCGAGCCCGAGAGCGTGACCGAGAGGTTGAAGCGGTCGCTCCACTGCTGGCCCTGGGTGATCGTGGCCGTGCAGGAGCCGCCGCCGGGCGGCGGGGTCGTCGGGCCGCCGCCGCCGTCGGGGGCGACGGCCCGGCCGGTGCTGGGGGAGATCATGCCGGCGCACAGGTTGCGGCTGCGCAGGTTGGCGGCGATCTGGGGGACGGCGGCCAGCGTCGTGGCGTACTGGTCGTGCATGAGGATGACCTGGCCGTTCTGGAGGCGGCCGGCGGCCTGGACGATCTGCGCGGTGCCGGCGCCGTTCCAGTCCTGCGAGTCCACGTCCCAGATGACCTCCGTGAGGCCGAGCTGCTGCTCCACCGACTTCAGCGTGGCGTTGGTCTCCCCGTACGGCGGCCGGAACAGCCGGGGCGCGGTGCCCGTGGCCTGCTGGATGCTCTGCTGGGTGCGCTGCAGTTCCGACTGGATCTGGGCGCTGCCGAGCTGGGTCAGGTGCGGGTGGGTGTAGCTGTGGTTGCCGATCCACATCCCCGCGTCGCGCTGCGCTCTGACCAGGGCCTGGTTGTTCTGGGCGTTCTGGCCGATGTTGAACATCGTGGCCCGCAGGCCGTTCGACTTCAGCGCGTTGAGCAGGTTGGCCGTGTTGCCGGAGTTGGGTCCGTCGTCGTAGGTCAGCCCGACGTATCCGGCGCTGCAGTCGGCGGCGACACGGCGGGCGGAGGCCATGGTGGCGGTGGCGGTGACGGTCAGGCAGACGGCGAGGATCGCGCCTAAGAGCGCGGCGGTGAGGGCTGGACGGGTCATGCTGATCCCTTGATCGTCGGGGGGCTTCACCTGCCGGTCATTGTGGGGACGTCGCCGAAACATGTCAACATTCGTCAGAAATATTTCGGAAACAGGCGGCTGTATCGAGCAGTGCTATGTGCTTTACCTGTAGCTATGTTGTCCGAAAGGTTTCGGTTGGCGCCGAATCTTTCAAGGCGGTGGCGCGGGCACGGTAGAGGGCGCGTTCGCGTTCGTTGCGGGTCAGCTCGGCAGCCCGTGTGAACTCCGCCGCGGCCTCCTCCGCCCGCCCCAGCCTGGCCAGCAGGTCCCCGCGTACGGCGGGCAGTTGCGGGTAACCGCGCAGCGCGCGCTCGTCCAGGAGGGAGTCGGCGATCTCCAGCCCGCGGGCGGGCCCGTGGGCCATGCCGACGGCCACCGCGCGGTTCAGCTCCACGATCGGCGAAGGGGAGATGTGGGAGAGCAGGCGGTAGAGGGCGGTCATCCGCTCCCAGTCGGTCGCCTCGGGGGTCAGGGCGCGGGCGTGGCAGGCGGCGATGGCGGCCTGCAGACTGTACGGGCCCAGCGTCCCCAGCTCCTCGGCCCGGCCCAGCGCGGCCAGCCCACGGCGGACGAGCAGGCGGTCCCAGCGGCTACGGTCCTGGTCGAGCAGCAGGATGGGGGAGCCGTCGCGCGCGGTCCTGGCGGGGATGCGCGACGCCTGGATCTCCATGAGCGCCAGCAGGCCGTGCGCCTCGGGCTCGTCCGGCATGACCCCGGCCAGCAGGCGGCCCAGGCGCATGGCCTCCTGGCACAATGACGGCCGGATCCAGTCGTCGCCCGCGGTGGCCGCGTACCCCTCGTTGAAGATCAGATAGATGATCTCCAGCACGGACGCGAGCCGCGCGGGCAGCTCGTCGGGCGGCGGCAGCTCGATCCTGACCCGCTTGTCGGCGAGCGTGCGCTTGGCGCGGAAGATCCGCTGGCCCACGGTCGGCTCCGGGACGAGGAACGCCCGCGCGATCTCCTCGGTGGTGAGGCCGCCCAGGAGGCGGAGAGCGAGGGCGAGCCGGCCCTCCGCGGGCAGCACCGGATGGCAGATGGTGAAGATCAGCCGCAGCAGGTCGTCGCCGATGGGGTCGTCGAGTTCGATGTCCGCGCTCTCCTGGCGCAGCTCCATGTCCCTGCCCACCTCCCGCAGCTTGCGCTCGTAGGTGTCGCGGCGGCGGAGCTGGTCGATGGCGCGATGCTTGGCGCTCTGCATCAGCCAGGCGCCCGGATTGTCGGGCACACCCTTACGCGGCCATTCTTCGAGGGCGGCCACGAGGGCGTCCTGCGCGAGCTCCTCGGCCAGTCCGAGGTCGTGGACCATGCGGGCCAGGGCGGCGATGAGCCGGGTGGACTCGATCCGCCAGACCGCCTCCACCGCGCGGTGGGAATCGGCTACCGTCATGCGTCCTGGATACAGCATGCGGTCGCGGGACGCGGCACGCGTCCCGCGACCGTGATGCTTTAGGCGAAGTCCTCGGGGCCGAACAGCCGCAGGACGTCCGCCTCGCCCTCCCATCCGGGCCAGAGGTCACGGTGCAGCTTGACGAAGCGGGAGGCCCACTCCACGGCCTCCTCCTTGCTCTTGACCTCGTAGAGCGCGTAGCTGATCAGTTCCTTGGCCTCGGCGAACGGCCCGTCGGTGACGCTCAGCCGGCCACCGGAGACCTCGACCCTGGCCCCTTCCGAGCTGGGCGCCAGGCCGCTGTTGTCGAGCAGTGCGCCTGCCTCGGTGGCCTGCTGGCCGAGCTTGAAGATGGCCTCCATGAGGTCCGCGGGCGGCGGGCCCTCGGGCTGGGCGGCGACTTTGAGAGTGACCAGGTAACGCATGATGTCCTCCTGTAGGGAAACGGTGGGTACGGTGGGTTACGCGGCGTTGCGGGAGAGGTTGAGCGACAGTAGCGAGAGCCAGGTCCAGATCGCCAGGATGCCGACGACGAACGCGATGGTGGTCCAGGCGGCCCCGCCGCCGCTCGCGATGCCCACGAAACTGCCCAGGAACAGGGTGCAAGTGACGCGGGAGTAGACGGCCCAGCCCCTACGGCCCTCGCGAGAGAAGCGGGAGGCGACGACGTAGCAGGCCGCGACCATGCACAGGAACCCGACGGCGCCGACGGCCAGATGCCCGATCCCGGACATGGTGATCACGCCCGGCCCTTCCGGGGTCCCGGCGGGGAAACCCATCGCCGGGTCGGCGGGGAAGATCGCGGCGCCGATCATGCTGACGCCGAACGCGCCCACCAGCCGCGACGCCCACCGGCCGGGGGACAGGGCGCGGCGGAGCCCGGCGGCGCAAGCGATGGTCGCCAGGGCGGTGACGACGAAGTTGGCGCTCTGGATCCAGCCCAGGTCACCGTTGGCCAGCAGGCTCCAGGAGTGGCGGGTCAGGTCGAAGCCCTCCCGGGTGAACGCCTGGGCCAGCGCGACCACCACGTACAGCGGGCCCGCGACGACACCGGCCGTCAGCAGTGGGCGTACGCGGATGGCCGGGAGGGTGGCGGAGTGGGTGAGCTGCTCGGTCATGGTCCTCGTCCTCACGTCTGCGGGGCCGGTGTGTTCCGGCTTCCTGCGTACGCTGCGAACGGGACGACCCCGATTCGACAATCACCGGGAAAAACTTTTCAAGATTTTCTGGGGCGCCCTCAGCCGTCCTCCCATCGGGAGGTTTCCGGCAGCGGGGAGGCCGGTGCGGTCGGCTGTTCGGAGGGCGTCACGGTGGCCGGCGGCGGTTCGGGGGTGGTGGTCGCGGGCGGGGTCGGCGTGGGTGCGGGCACGATGGACGCCGTGCCGCTCAGGGCCGGGGCCGGAGCGGCCGGCTTACCGGACGGAGACGGTGTGGGCGACGGGGAGGCCGGCCGCGGACGGGACGGCGGCGGCACGTCCGAGCGGACCCGCTGGTGTTCGGCCGGCTCGTCGCGCCGGACCTTGGCGCCGTGCCTTTTCCTTGGCTCGGCCTTCGTGGCCTCCGCCCGGTCCTCGGCCGTCCGCCCGGCGAGGACCTGGAAGATCAGCACGCCGCCGAAGCCGATCGTGAGCACCAGCGCCACGGCCGCGCCCGCCCGGATCCAGCCGAGCCGGCGCGACGGCCCTGCGGGCGGTTCAGGGTCGGCCGGGCGCCTGCGGCGGACGGTCGTGGTGTGCTGCCTGACCTTGTTTCCCGTGCGCCGCAGATAGTGGGTGTAGACGTCGGTGCCCACGGTGGTGGCCACGCTCATCACGGCCGCGCCGATGACCGTGCCCGCCACCCCCAGGTAGGAGGCCGCGACCGCGGCGGTGATCGCCGCGAGGCCGCTACCGGCGATCTTCGTGACGCTCAGCCGGGCCGCCTGGCGCTTGTCGTGCTTGTCTCGGGTGGAAATGGTCGGGGTCTTCGGCGTGCCGGTCATGGCTGCGCTGGCCAGCCTTCCTCATGGATCGGGCGCGGGCGCGCCCCGTGGCGTGTGGGTGGTGCTCGCGCCCGTCCCATGGGTGATCCGGGGGCCGGACCACAACCCGACCACAAGCGTGATGCGCGGCACGCCGGCCCGCCATGACGGCCGGGCGGCGGCCCCCGGGGGGCGCTGCTGGAGTCAGCCACGATGGCATACTCGGGCAAAGTTCTCAGCCGCGCCGCGCGGCGCCCTTCCTTCTCCTGACCTGGACGTTGTCAGGGTTTGAGTAGGACCGCACCTACGCTCTCGCGAGACTCCAGGACGGCGTGCGCCCTGGCCGCGTCCGCGAGCGGGAGCGTGGCGTGGACCAGGGTGCGGACGACGCCCTTGGCCGCCGCCCGCAGGGCCTCCTCGGCGTCGGCGCGCTGCTCGTCGAGGGGTTTGGCGAAGGTGGCCGACAGCGGGCCGCTCACGGTCAGGCCCCGGCGTACGACCGTGGGGGTGTCGAGGGGGGTCCAGGTTCCTGAGGCGTAGCCGTACAGGCCGATGCGTCCGTGGCCGTCGGCGGCGGCTTCGAGGGTCTGCGCGCCGACGGTTCCGCCGATGGCGTCGAGGGCGACGTCCACGCCCCGGCCTTCGGTGGCCTTCCTCACCTGCTCGCTCCAGCCGGGGCTGCCGTAGTCGGCCACGAACGAGGCTCCGAGTTCCCGGACGATCGCGGCCTTGTCCGCGGAGCCGACCGCGCCGATCACCCGTGCTCCGGCCGCCCTGGCGAGTTGCACGAGCACGGTTCCGATGCGCCCGGCGGCGGCCGTGACCAGGACGGTCTCGCCGGCTCTCACCCGCATCGCCGACAACATCCCCAGAGAGACGGCGCCGGTCTGGAAGACCGTGATCGCCTGGTCGAGTGACAGCTCGTCCGGGACGGCGAAGGCGAACCCGGCCTCGGCGAGGGCCGATTCGGCGTAGCCGCCCGCATTGCCGAGCGTGGTGGCCACCACCCGCCGCCCCATGAGCGTGGGATCCGCCCCGGCGCCGAGTTCCACGACCCGGCCGCCGACCTCGATGCCCGGCTCGTACGGCAGCGGCAGCGGGTAACGGCCGGAGCGGACGATCGTCTCGCCGAAGCCCACCCCCGCGACCTCGACCGCCACCCGTACCTGTCCGGCCCCGGGCCTCGGTGTCTCGCTCTCCTCCACGCGCAGGACCTCGGGCGGCCCGAACGCACGTACTCGCACAATGCGCATATCGCATCCTCTTGAGCTGAGTTGGTTGACACCTTCTACCGTTCGAGACAGGCTGTCTCGAACGCAAGCGGCAATTCGGGCAGCGTGTCCCCAACGAGACAGGAAGCGGAGAATGTCCGCCCAGGATGGCGATCTGAGGGTCCGGCGTACGCGCAAGCTCCTGCGCGAGGCGTTGATCGAACTCGTCGAGGAACGCGGCTTCGAGCGGCTGACGGTGGGAGAGATCACTGAGCGGGCGATGGTCAGCAGGGCGGCCTTCTACCGCAACTACCGGGACAAGTACCAGCTGGTGGAGCTGATCTTCGACGAGGCCATGGCCGACCTCACCGGGACGATGTCCGAGGTCGAGCGGCCGGTCAGGGAGCGCTGGATCGCGTTCTGGGAGCACATCTCCGCCTACCACCGCCTCTACGGCGCCCTGCTCGCCAGCCCCTGGTTCGCCGAGCGCATGCGCGCCGCTCTGGCGGACATGGCCTCCCGGCACTTCACCGACCCCGCCGTACGGGACGGGCTCGCGCCCACGCTGGTGGCGGCGGTGTTCGTCCAGTCGATCACGTGGTGGCTGAAGAACGGCCGGCCCTCGCCGCCGGAGCGGATCGCCGCTCAGTCGGCCGGGATCGCCGCGGCCATCTACGCCGAGGCCGGCACCTGGTCCTGACGGTCAGGCGGCCGCCCGCAGGCGGCGGTAGAGCAGGGACCAGCCGATGAGCAGCGCGAACGTGGCGAGTTGCAGCACCGTGGACAGGGCCGCCATCACGTCGAGCGGCAGTTCGTAGATCAGCGGGATCCTGATGAGCGACTCGGCGAGCAGGCCCGCGCCCCAGACGAGGGTCAGTGTCTGGAACACCTTGCGGAAGCGGGGCGCCGACTGCCACAGCTGCTCCCATTCGGCCAGCTTGCCGGGGTTGTCGGCGGTCAGGCGGCGCATGAGGACGTACATCAGGGGTGTGCCCATGAAGCAGGAGCCGAGCAGGAGCAGGCCGAGCAGCCCCGACAGGACCGATTCCTTGGCCAGCAGGAACCGCGGGTCGCCGGTGAGGAGGGCCAGCAGCACCCCCACCACGAAACCGGCGCAGACCAGGGCGGCCAGGCCGTTGAACCGGCGCGCCACGACGGCCGCGAGCAGCACGCGGACGAGGGCCGCCGCCGCGCCCAGCAGCAGCGAGGGCTCCTCGTCCAGGCCGAACCTGCGGCAGAGGTAGTAGATGGCGACGGGCAGCAGGACGTCTGGGATCAGGGTCTTGAGCAGGGTGGACTTGTTCATCGGTGGTTCCCCGGGGTGACGAGGGCGGGTGTGGAGGACAGGGACAGGTGGAGGCGGCCGTCGGCGACCTTGACCGGCACGTCGGCGCCGAAGGCGTCCACGGCGCGCGCGGTGGGCAGCGGCCACGGCCAGTCGAAGGGCACGGGCGGCTCGTCGTCGTCGGCGCGCCGCCAGGCGACGAGCCGCGGCTCTGGCTGGAGGCCGAAGAGGTAGATGCCAGGGCTTCCCGTCACGTGCAGCCTGCGGACCTCTGTCACGTCACGGAGGTGGTGCGAGAGCAGCTCGACGGTGGTGGCGGTCGGGTGCGGGACGCCGGCCGAGTCCATGAGGGCGAACGTGCCGAACATCAGCGTCCTGACCGTGTGCCGGCTGCCCTCGTACGGCGACTCGGGCGCGAGCTGGAAGACGGCCGTCCTGCGTACGCTGGCCGCCAGCAGGAGCATCGTGCGCGTCACGATGTCGCTCCCGGTCATCCTGAACCGTCTGGCCTCCAGCTCGGGGGAGCAGCCGTCCAGGAACATCCGCAACGTCCGCGGAAGCTCTTCCATCCGCTCGTAGAGCGCGGTCACGGCGGGCTGGGCCCGGCTTTCGAGCACCCCCTCCTCGGGGATCGGCGTCTCGCCGAGGAACTGCTCGCGGTGCACGGTCAGCGCCTCACGCAGGTAGGGGAGGTTGGCGGGGAAGGCGGTGGGCATCGGGCCGTTGAACTCGCTGGCGGCGATCGGCCTGTCGTACCCGTGCGCGCCCATCTGCCGGCGGCACGCCTCGACCAAAGCCGGGATCTGGTACGGGTCCCCGTACGGATGCAGGTCGAACACGTCGAACCAGTCGCCCGCGCCGGCCAGGACACGATCGAAGTACACCGTCCACCGGGCGTTGTCGGCGGTCATCGCGCCGGGCACGGCGGCGCCGAGGGCGACGAGCGCTCCCGGGTCGGCCCGCTTGACCGCCTGGTGGAAGACGCGCAGGTGGGCCAGGTAGTCGTCCGGGTCGCCCGACCACAACATCGGGATGTTCGGCTCGATCTCGCACTGCCAGAAGCGGACCAGGCCGCAGGCGTGGCGGACCAGCTCGCCGACGAACCGGGCGTACGCGGCGGGGTCCTTGGCCGGTGACGCCGGGAGGAACCGGGTCGCCCGCCGGGTGGCCCACGGCGAGGAGGCGCACACGGTCACCCAGACCTCGTCGCCGTCCTGGAGCTGGTCGAGCAGGGCGTCCACCACGCGCCAGTCGAACCTGCCCGGCTCCGGCTCGATCTGGGACCAGAAGAGGTTGACGCGGACGAACCGGCCGCCGAGGGCCCGTAGGTGGTGCATGAACGGCTCGGGCGCGCCGAACAGGCCGTAGGTGGCGCCGCGGTTGACGCCGGTACGGAGATCTTCCATGTCAGGTCCTGTCGCCGGGAGGTTGCGGTCCCTTATTAAGAGACGTTTAGGACCTTACATAGAGAACCCTGAAGATGCAATAAGGGACTCTGCGGACCCTAAAATGGCCGGCAGGGCGGGCTCCCCGACTGACCTTGGGAAAGCGGGGCATGATTGAGCTTGAGGAGGCAGCCATGGCAGGTGACAACCGGATCCGGGTGCGCCGGGTCTACGAGGAGCCGACGGCTGAGGACGGCACCAGGGTGCTGGTCGACCGTCTGTGGCCGCGCGGGATCGAGAAGGCCGACCTCAACCTCGACGAATGGTGCAAGCAGGTCGCGCCCTCGGCGGAACTGCGCACCTGGTACCACCATGACCCCGACCGCTTCGAGGAGTTCTCCCGCCGCTACCGCAACGAGCTGGCCTATCCCGAGCGGGCGCAGGCCGTGTCGCACCTGCGCGAGCTCGCCGCCGATGGGGCGCTCACCCTGCTCACCTCCACCAAGGCGGCCGAGATCAGCTCGGCGGCGGTGCTCGCCGAGCTGATCCGGCGCTGAGGCCCGACAATTCGTTGGACAACCCGCCACGCCTGCGGCCATCGTGGGCGGCATGCGACAGCAGGACATCTGGGGCGTCGAGGCCGCCCAGAGCTATGACACGCCCGGCACCGGTATGTTCGCGGCCGAGGTGCTGGACCCGGCCGTGGACCGGCTCGCCGCGCTCGCGGGCGGCGGGCGGGCGCTCGAGTTCGCCATCGGGACGGGCCGCGTGGCGGTGCCGCTGGCCGGGCGAGGAGTGCCCGTCACCGGGATCGAACTGTCCACCGCGATGATCGACCAGCTGCGGACGAAGGCGGACGAGGCGGCGATCCCCGTCGTCGTCGGCGACATGGCGACCGCCGAGGCCCCTGGCCCGTACACGCTCGTCTATCTCGTCTTCAACACCATCTCCAACCTGCTCACGCAGGCCGAGCAGGTGGCCTGCTTCCGTAACGCCGCACGTCACCTCGAGCCCGGCGGGCGGTTCGTGATCGAGCTGTGGGTGCCAGAGCTGCGCAAACTCCCGCCGGGGCAGCAGGCGGTGGTCTTCTCCAGCGAGCCCGGCTATGTCGGCCTGGACACCTACGACGTGCTGCGGCAGCAGGTGGTGTCCCACCACTTCAGGTACGACGAGAGCGGCCGGGCCAGGGTGTTCCGCAGCCCGCACCGCTACATCTGGCCCGCCGAGCTCGATCTGATGGCCCAGCTGGCCGGGTTCGAGCTGGAGAGCAGGCAGGCCGACTGGGCCGGGGCCGAGTTCACCGCCGAGTCGCGTTCCCACGTGTCCGTCTACCGCCGTGCGTGATAGCTCTGGTCATTGATTCACCTTTGATCAGTTTCGATCGCTACTATGGCCGTCTATGAGCAACGGGGCCGTTCGAGACGACGATCAAGCCGGAGGCGTGCTCACGCCGGGCAACCCGGATGCGCCGGGGCCGTTGCCCGACGAGCGCCGCACCCGGATGGTGGAGCTGTTGCGGCGGCGCGGGATCATGCGGGTGCACGATCTGGCCTCCGAGCTGGCGGTGTCCGCGATCACCATCCGGCGCGACATCGGGCTGCTGGCCGAGGAAGGGGTCGTGCGGCGGGTTCGCGGCGGGGCCGCGCTCGCGGAGCAGCCGGCGCGGGACCGGGCGGCGCTCGCGGAGCGGGGTCGCGCCGAGAGCACGGGGCTGACCGTGGGAATGGTGGTGCCGTCGCTCGACTACTACTACCCCGACGTGATCCGTGGCGTGCGGGAGTCGGCCGCGGCGGCGGGGGTCCGGGTGGTGTTGCGGGGGGCCACCTACCAGGTGGCCGACGAGCGCAGGCAGCTCGCCTCGCTCGTGGACTCGGTGGGCGTGGACGGGCTGCTGGTCACGCCCACGACCGAGGGCGGCGAGGGGGAGGAGCTGGTCCGGTGGTTGCACGAGGCCGGGCTGCCCGTGGTGCTGATCGAGCGGGCGGCGGCCGTGGGGCCGTACCGGGAGGCCATGGAGTCCGTCGTGAGCGATCACGCCCTGGGCGCGGCGATGGCCGTACGGCATCTGGCGGTGCTGGGGCATCGGCGGGTGGGGCTCATGACGACGATCAGCAGTCCCACGGCGCCGCACGTGCGGGCCGGGTGGCGGCAGGCGTGTGAGGAGCTGGGCCTGGAGACGGAGGGCACGCCGCAGGCGCGGACGGTCGATCGGCGCGATCCTGACTGGGCGCGGGCGCTGGACGAGATGCTCGACACGTGCGTGGCCACGGGGACGCGGGCCCTGCTCGTGCACTCGGACCCGGAGGCGATCTCGCTGGTGGAACGTTGCCAGGACCGCGGCATCCGCGTGCCCAGGGATCTGGCCGTGGTGACCTACGACGACGAGGTGGCCGAGATGTGCGACCCGCCGCTGACCGCGATCCGCCCGTTCAAGGCCGACATCGGGCGGGCCGCGTTCGCGCTGCTGATCGAGCGGCTGCGTGACCCGCGACGGCCGGTGCACCGCGTGGTGGTCGGCCCTCAGCTCATCGTGCGCGGCTCGTCGTCATGACCCAGGAAGGGGCGCCGGGCCGCTCGTCGTCATGCCCCCGGGAGGCGGGGCGTCGAAGGTGTCGGTGGTTCCGTCCGGCCAGGTGACGCGGCCGGACGACGGGTCGTCCCACGTCACGACGGGGGGCTCGGCCGGGTCCTTGGGGCCGAGGTAGAGCGCCGTCTCGTACCAGATGTCCTCGCGCGCCGCCGTGCTCGTGGCGCACCACGGCACGTCCGTCCACGGCGCGAGAGGCGAGGCGTCCTCGGCCGAGACCGTCCCGGTCACGTCCAGTCCCCGTACGAGGGAACAGGCCGCGCCCGCGGGCACCGGCCAGCCGCCGACGCGGAGCCGTCCCCGCTCATCCCCGTCCGTGCGGAGCCGTCCCCGCTCGTCCCCGTCCGTGAGCCGGACCAGCCGGACCTCCCAGGGGCCGCGCACGATGGAGAGCACGGACACCCACGGGCCCAGCCGCACCCGGCCGGAGCGGCCGGAGCCGTGGTCGGGAGCTTCGGGGCCGGGCTCGACCCAGTGCGCCCGCCACCGTGACGCGCCGGTCACCGTGCCCGTGGGGAGGCGCTCAAGGGAGATCGTGTCGAAGCCGGTCCTGTGGCTGGGGGAGCCGTCCGCGTCGAGCAGGACGACCGACTGGTCCAGGGGCTGGTCGGCGTGCGGGCCCGCGAGGAGGGGGGAGGTGGCGGTCGAGTACGCCAGGCGGGCGTAGAGCGGGGAGTCGGTCAGGTTCGAGCCGGGAACGGAGTGGTCGGTGCCGTGGTTGATCACCCGCACCACGCCGTCGGCGCGCGTGCCGCTGACCAGCCAGCCGGGGGCGGCGATGACCCGCTGGTAGTCGCCGCGCTCGACCGGCAGGGGCTCCTCGGCGGCGGTCCACACCGGGTGGTCCGCGGGCAGGGTCAGGCCCAGGAAGCCCTTGGCGGCCCAGTACGGCGAGCCCGGCCCCGAGTACGACTGAGCGATCGGCCGCCACTCCCCATGCCAGCCCAGCGACAGCAGCCCGTCCTCGTCCGGCGCCCCGTGGTCAGCGAAGTGGCGCATGATCCCCGAGGCCGCGCGGCGCAGCAGGCCGGGCGACGGGCTGGTCAGGCCCGAGCGGGCCCCGAGCCAGAACGGGACGGCGGCGGCGAAGCGGTAGGTGAGGCTGCGACCCTGGATGAGCGGTGAGCCGTCGCCGCCGACGAGGTGGACGGCGTCCTGGAGGTACTGCTCCAGCCGCCGCAGGTAGACCGGTCGCCGCGCGTCGGCCTCCGGGTCGCCGGCGGCCATCTCGGTCCAGATCAGCGGGTAGAACTGCAGCGCCCAGCCGGCGTAGTGGTCGTAGGCGCGTTCCGAGCCGTCGGCGTACCAGCCGTTCTCCCTGGCGAAGCCGTCCGTCAGGGCCAGGCCGGCGGCGATGTCGCCGGGCTCGTACGGGCCGCCCACGGAGGCCAGGAACTGCTCGACGACGATCTGGAACCAGACCCAGTTGATCGGCGGGTAGTCGGAGCCGACGGCCGGCGCGAGGTAGCCGATGATCTGCTCCTGGACGACGGGGTCGAGCCGGTCCCACAACCAGGGCCTGGTCAGGTGCAGGATCAGGGCGATCGAGGCGGCCTCGACCTTGGCCTGGCCGTGTTCGTCGAGCCGGACCCAGCGTTCCGGCGAGTTCGGGTCCGTCCCGGTGGCCAGGCCCTTGGCGTACCAGTCCATGAGGCCCAGCGGGTCGTCGCCGTTCTCGCCCGCCACCCGGAAACCCGCGGCCAGGAACGTACGGGCGAAGCCCTCAAGGCCGTCCACGTCGGACCCGTAGCCGCCGGGCCGCCCAGGGAAGGAGATCCGCGCGTGACCTGGGGAGGCGTGGCCGCGCGCGGACAGCAGAAGACGGTCGGCGAGCTCCGCCCAGTGCCGCCTCGTCCACCCGGTGTACGGCGAGAGCTCGTCAGTCATGCGGCTGCCCCATGTTTACGTAACCATCGATTCACGCGATGCTTACACCGGCACCAGGGCACGTCAAGCACCAGGCCCTTTCGTTGACCAGTTGTGATCTAAGGCGAGCATTGCTGATCAATGCGATCCATTGCCTCTTGACGGAGCCGATGTGCTCACGCTTAACTCCGATGCAACGCTGACCGATCACAGATGAACGAACGTGATCGTGCGCCGATCGAAACAGGCGCGCACGGAAAGCGCTTCCCAAGCCAAGGAGGACCAGGTTGACGGTACGACGCCCGCCGGCTCTGCTGGTCATGGACGCGGCCACGTTCCGCGTGCAGTTCGGGCAGCGGCAGCTCGGCCGGTTGCGTGCTCTCGTCGAGCTCGCCGATCCGATCAGGATCGACGACCTGGACACCCCCGCCGCGCGCCGGCGGCTGGGCGAGGCCGAGGTGCTGCTGACGTCGTGGGGCTGCCCGCCGCTGACCGCCGAGCGGCTGGCGGACGCGCCCCGGCTGCGGGCGATCTTCCACTGCGCGGGCACGGTGCGCCCGTTCGTCACCGACGAGGTGTGGCGGCGGGGGATCCTCGTGACCAGCGCCGCCGACGCCAACGCGATCCCGGTGGCCGAGTTCACGCTCGCCGCGATCATCTTCGCCGGGAAGAAGGCGCCGTTCCTGGCCCAGGACGCGCGTACGCACCGCGACGACTGGTCCTACGTGGAGCGCCGGGGCGAGTTGTCCAACCGGGGCCGCACGGTCGGCGTCGTCGGCTTCTCGCGGGTGGGCCGCCGGGTCGTCGAGCGGCTGCGCGGACTGGAGACGGAGGTCCTGGTCGCGGACCCGTACGCCGGCCAGGACGAGGTACGCGCGGCGGGCGGCGAACTGGTCGCGCTGGCCGAGCTGCTGGAGCGCTGCGACGTGCTCACCCTGCACGTCCCCTCGCTCCCCGCCACCCACCACCTCATCGGCGCGGCGGAGCTGGCACTGCTGCGCGACGGCACGACCGTCATCAACACCGCGCGCGGGGCCGTGCTGGACACCGCCGCGCTGGAGCACGAGTGCGCCTCCGGACGGATCGACGCCATTCTCGACGTCACCGACCCCGAACCCCTCCCGGCCCACTCGGTGTTGTACGACCTGCCCAACGTCATGATCACCCCCCACATCGCCGGCTCTCTCGGCAACGAGACCTGGCGGATGAGCGAGAGCGCCCTCGACGAACTCGAACGCCACCTGTCCGGCCGGCCGCCGCGCACGGCCGTCACGCCGGACGAGTTCGCCGTCAGCGCCTGACCAACCCCCCTGTGACGGAGAGGACACCAGATCAATGATCACCTCAGGAAAGGTACGGCGGGTCGTTCAAGGCCTGAGTCTCGTGACCGCGCTCTCGCTCGGCCTGGCGGCCTGCGGCTCCGACGAGCCGGAGAGCGCCGACGGCAAGATCACCCTGAGCGTCACTGTCTGGAACCTGGCCAAGACGCCCGAGTTCAAGGCGCTCTTCGACGCCTTCCAGCAGGCCAACCCGAACATCACCGTCAAGCCGGTGGACATCCTCGCGGACGACTATCCGGAGAAGGTCACGACGATGCTCGCCGGCGGCGACAAGACCGACGTGATCACGATGAAGAACGTCACGGACTACTCGCGCTACTCCAGCCGGGGCCAGCTCGTCGACCTCACCGACCTGGTCAAGTCGACCGACACCACCAAGCTCGCGGGCCTGGACGCGTTCAACGTCGGCAACAAGTATTTCGCGATCCCGTACCGGCAGGACTTCTGGCTGCTCTACTACAACAAGACGCTGCTCGACAAGGCCGGCGTCAAGCTGCCCGACCCCCTGACCTGGGACGAGTACGCCAAGATCGCCAAGCAGCTCACGAAGGGCGACGGCGGCGAGAAGGTCTACGGCGCCTACCACCACACCTGGCGCTCGGTCGTGCAGGCCATCGCCGCGGCGCAGACCGGCGGCGACCAGCTCGGCGGCGACTACACCTTCTTCACCGACCAGTACAACATCGCCAAGGGGCTGCAGGACGCCGGCGCCGTCGTCGACTTCGGCACCGCCAAGTCGCAGCAGGCCGACTACCGGACCATGTTCGAGAGTGGCAAGACCGCCCTGATGCCTATGGGCACCTGGTACATCTCGGGCATCCTGGAGGCCAAGACGAAGGGCACCACCGACGTCGAGTGGGGCCTGGCACCCATGCCGCAACGGGCCGGGGCCACCGGGACGACGACGTTCGGCTCGCCGACCGCGTTCGCCGTCAACAAGCGGGCCCAGCACGCCGACGCGGCCAAGAAGTTCGTGCAGTTCGCCGCGAGCAGGACCGGCGCGGAGGCGATCACCAAGATCGGCGTGGTGCCGGCGCTGCAGAGCCCGGAGATCACCGACGCCTACTTCGCGCTCAAGGGCATGCCCGCCGACGAGCAGTCCAAGAAGGCGTTCGAGCCCGACAAGGTCGTGCTGGAGATGCCGGTCAGCGAGCACACCTCGGACATCGACACGATCCTCAACGAGGAGCACGAACTGATCATGGTCGGCGACAAGTCGGTGGCCGACGGCATCAAGTCGATGAACGAGCGCGTGAAGAACGAAGTTCTCAACTAGGGCGTCCCCGGAGACACCATGACTCAGGCTATGACGCCACCGATGCCGGCCACCCCGCCCCGCCGCCGACGCGCCTGGCGCGGCATCCTCGTCGGGTGGAGCTTCATCCTCCCGAACTTCGTCGGATTCGCCCTGTTCACCCTCGTGCCGATGCTGGCGGCGTTCGCCCTGGCGTTCCTGGAGTGGGACTCCTACAGCACGCCGGAATGGGTCGGCCTGGACAACTTCGTGCGGCTGCTCGACGACGAGAACTTCCACGTCGCGCTCCAAAACACGCTGTTCTACGCGGTCGGCCACATCCCGCTGACGCTCGTCGCCGCGCTCACCCTGGCGATCGTGCTCAACAGGAAGATCCGCGGCGTGCAGTTCTTCCGCACGGCGGCGTTCTTCCCGTACATCACCTCACTGGTGGCCGTCGCGGTCGTGTGGAACATGTTGTTCAACCCGACCGCGGGACCCATCAACCAGGTCCTGGAGGCGCTCGGCGTCGCGGACCCGCCGCGGTGGGTGGCGAGCACCGACTGGGCGATGCCCGCGGTGATCATCACCAGCGTGTGGCGGGACATGGGCTACTACATGGTGCTCTACCTGGCGGGCCTGCAGACGATCCCCCGCGAGTACTACGAGGCGGCGACCGTGGACGGGGCCGGGGCCTGGCAGCGGTTCTGGAGCATCACGCTGCCGTGCCTGCGGCCCACCACGTTCTTCGTCGTGGTCATGCTGACGATCCAGAGCTTCAAGGTGCTGGACCTGATCGTGGTCATGACCGACGGCGGCCCGGGGCGCAGCACGCTGGTGCTCGCCCAGCTCGTCTACCGCGAGGGCATCAAGGAGGGGCAGTTCGGCTACTCCTCGGCGATCGCCCTGGTGTTGTTCCTCATCGTGCTCACGGTGACCGTCGTCCAGTTCCGTCTCAACGAGCGCAGGAGCGCCTCATGACCGCACCGCCCGACGCCGTCGTCCGCCCGCGCGCCGGGGCCGCGCCGCGCCGGTGGCTCCGCGCCGTGGTGGCGTACGCGGGGCTGATCGTGGTGACGGTGCTGGTGCTGGTGCCGTTCGCGTGGATGGTGTCCTCGTCGCTGAAACAGAACAACCAGGTCTTCACGGTGCCGATCCAGTGGATCCCGGAGGAGTTGCGCTGGTCCAACTTCGTGGAGATCTGGGACCGCATCCCGCTGCTGACCTACCTGGGCAACTCCGCGTTCCTGTCCACCGCGATCACCCTGCTGCAGGTGCTGACCGGCAGCTTCGCCGCGTACGGGTTCTCCAAGGTGCGCTTTCCCGGCAGGGACGCGTTGTTCCTGGGCTACATCGCGACCATCGCGGTGCCGTGGCAGGCGTACATGGTGCCGCAGTACATCATGATGCAGCGGGCGGAGCTGACGGACACGTACTGGTCGATCATCCTGCTCCAGGCGTTCGGCGCGTTCGGTGTGTTCCTCATGCGGCAGTACTACATGTCGATCCCCGACGACCTGTGCGAGGCCGCGCGGATCGACGGGCTCAGCGAGTACGGCATCTACTGGCGCATCGTGCTGCCGCTGTCCAAACCGGCGCTGGCCAGCCTGGCCCTGCTCACGTTCGTCAACACCTGGAACGACTACATGGGGCCGTTCATCTACCTGACGAGCAACGAGTTGTGGACCGTCCAGCTCGGCCTGCGCTCGTTCGTCGGCCAGTACGACGCGGAGTACGCCATGATCATGACGGGCGCGGTGTTGTCGGTGCTGCCGATCCTGGTCATGTTCCTGTTCGGGCAGCGATACTTCATCCGCGGCATCGCGACGAGCGGACTCAAGGGATGAACATCCTCAAGCCGGCGAGCCAGGGGACCTACGAGAGGGTGTTCGACACCGTCTACGTCGGCCTCATGACGAACGTGCTGCTCGCCGTCGCCTGCTCGCCGCTGCTGGCGGCACTGGCGATCGTGCGGGACCCGTCGGCCTCGTGGCCGTTCTTCGCCGTGTTGTCCCTGGTGTGCGGGCCGGCGCTGGCGGGCGCGTTCGGCTGCTTCGAGGCGCTGGGGAACGGCTCCACGCAGGTGCTGCGCGCGTTCTGGGGCGCCTACCGGCGCGGGGCCGGGCGCGCCCTGACGGTCTGGGCGGCGGGCGCCGTCGCCGTGAGCGTGCTGGTGCTGGACGCGGTGGTCGTCTCGCGTACGGCGTGGGGCCCGGCGCTGGTCCCGTTCTTCTGCACGGCGGTGGCGCTGGTCGTCTCGGTGGCCTTCGCCCTGCTGGCGGCACCTCCCGGCACCCGGCTGCTGCCCTGCCTCTTCCTGGTGGCCCGCCGCTGGTACCTGTCCGCGGCCATCCTCGTCGTGCTCGCCCTGGCCGTGGGGGTGGTCCTGGTCAAGCCGGTGGTCGGCCTGCTCGTCCTGGCCGCGCCCCTGCTCTACGCCTGCTGGGCCACCACCCGGTTCGTCACCGGCGGCTCCACCGCCGGTCGGGATGGTTAGCGCCACACGTGTGGCAGCAACTTTCTCGGGATTTGTCATGATCATTCAGCTATCATGACGCTCCAGAGTGAAAGTGGTCATTCGGAGAGGCTGCTGCGCATGGGCTTTCTGGGCGGAGTGCCGGACAACATGGAAGCGGCCGCCGGCGGCCGGCCACGGTTCGCCCGGTCCCTCGCACACCCTGCGAGATGACCGTGGAATCCTTACTCGAACGCGCGCGGACCGCGTACGTGCCCGTGATCGCCCTGACCGACGAAGAGCTCACCGTGCTCGACGGTCCTGAGACCGACCAGATCGCCCCCCGCCCCTGGTACGACTCCCAGGACCCGGCCGCCAGGGACACCGCCTGCATGGTTGCCCTGCGCAGCCTGGTCGCGCGCGGCATCGCCCGTCCCGAGCCGACCGGCCACGACGACGACGACCTCGCGCTGCTCCTGTCCGACGACCTGCAGGACCTGCTCGCCGCCCGTCGTACGCCGCGGCACATCGTGATGGCGGAGCGGGTCCTGGCCGAGAGCAGGCAGGCCCGCGTCTTCTACATCGGCCCCGGGCCGGTGGCGGTGGAGGAGAACGTCAACGAGAGCGGGCTGCACGGCCTGGCCGTCGGGCCGATCGAGCGGCTGGCGGACCGGTTCGCGGAGTTCTGCGACCCCGACGGCGGCGCCGGGAAGCGGCAGGAGAGCGGGCTGCGGCGGGTTCCGCTCACCGACATCGCGCGCGGCGTCGGCCAGGACATCTTCGCCGAGGCCCTGGCCATCACCCAGATCAGCCACCATCGCCTCAGCTCGTCGGACGAGATCGAGGAGAGGCGGTGGACGATCTACGCCCCCCGGGGGCGGGTGGTGCTGGCCGTGCCCGAGACGGACGGCGATGACGGCGTGCTCGCCCTGACCGACCTGGGGCCCAGGGAACTCCGCGAGCACCTTCTCGACCTGCTCCGCCCTCCGGTGTGACACCTGGTTCTCGCCCGGTCAGATCACCGGGACGGGGTGGCGGGCCAGGGTGCGAGCCTCGCCGCCGAGTATCACGGGGAGCGTCGCCGCGACGGTCTCGTGCGGGGTGCCGAGGGGGACCGCGCTGACGCGCTCCAGACGCCGATAGTGCTCCTCGGTGAGGGCGAGTTCGCGGGCGTCGAGGTATTCGCGGAGCTGGGCCAGGGTACGCGGGCCGATGACGGGGATTAGGGCGGTCGCAGAACGGGCGGCGTGGGCGCGCAACCAGGCGACGGAGACCTGGGTGGGGGTGGCCCCGGTCTCGCCGGCGATGGCGAGCACGGTGTCCATGATCGCGGTCGTGCGGTCGTCGTCCTCGGTACGCACTCCGGCGCCCAGCCTGCTCAGACGCCCCTCGTCACTGTGGCGGTACTTGCCGGTCAGCAGGCCACCGGCCAGCGGGGCGTACAGGGCGGCGCCGAGGCCGAACGCCTCCGCCATGGGCAGCAGTTCGCGGTCGGCGGTGCGCTCGGCGAGGCTGTACTCGACCTGGATGCCGATGATCGGCGCCCGGTCACGCAGGTCGGCGAGGGTGGCGGCGGTGGCCACCCGCCAGGCGGGGAAGTTGGACAGTCCGCCGTGCAGGATCTTCCCCGAGCGGACCAGGTCGTCGAAGGCGGCGACGATCTCGTCCACGGGGGTGACGGTGTCGGGCAGGTGGGCCCAGTAGAGGTCCACGTAGTCGGTGCCGAGGCGCTTCAGGCTCGCCTCCAGTGAGCTGATCATCGTCTTGCGGCTGTTGCCGGTCCCGCTGGTCCCCGTACGCGTCACGCCGCGGGTGTATTTCGTGGCCAGGACGAAGTGGTCGCGCTTCCCGGCCAGCAGTTCGCCCAGCGCGCTCTCCGCCTCGCCGCCCTGGTAGGCGTCCGCGCTGTCCAGGAAGGTGCCGCCGGCCTCGGCGAAGGTGTCGAAGATCGCCCTGAACTGCTCGCGGGCCGCGCCGCTCGCGCGGGTGGTGGCGAAGTTCGAGGTGCCGAGCGCGTACTCGGAGACCCGCAGGCCGGTACGCCGGCCGAACGTCGTGTGCTGCATCAGGTCCGCCTTCACGGGTGTCGGGGAGAAACCGGAATCACATTCCGGCATCATAGCGGAATCATATTCCGATATCGTGGGTCCGACGGACAGAGGGGGGCACGATGGCGGAGAGCGAGCGGCCGTTGCGGGCGCACGCGCAGCGCAGCCGCGCGGCCCTCCTGGCGGCGGCGCTGAAGGCGTTCGAGGCCGGTGAGGTGGGCATCCGCATCGAGGAGATCGCCGGCCGGGCCGGGGTCGGCGTGGGCACGTTCTACCGCCATTTCGCCACCCGCGAGGCGCTCGTCGAGGCCGTCTACCGCCGGCGGGTGGAGGATCTGTGCGCCACCGCGCCGCGCCTGCTGTCCGCCCACGCGCCCTATGACGCGCTCGGCGCGTTCCTCGGGCAGTTGATCGCCCATGCGGCGGCCAGTGCGGGCATGGCCAGTGTGCTGGAGAGCCTGACGACCACCCGATCCGAGATCTTCGCCCAGGCCCGCGCGGCCATGATGGACGCGGTCGCCACGATCATGGCGGCCGGGGCCGAGGCGGGGGACATCCGGGCGGACGTCGCACCAGAGACGGTCTTCCGTGCCATGGGCGGCGTCTGCACCTCGCACGACCAGCCCGACTGGGAGGCGGGAGCGCACGCGGTGGTCCGTCTCGTCCTCGACGGGCTCCGTCCCGCCCGGTGACTCCCTGTAGGATGCGTCTTCTTCGTGGGCCGACGTGCGGAGAGGAAACGAGACCGGTCATGGACGAGTCCACGCACCTGATCGAGTACGAAACGATGCTGCTCGGGCGCCTGCGCGACACGACCGGCGCCCGGGGGGAGCGACGGCTGGACCGCAGCGCCTACATCCTGCTCAGTCGCCTGCGGTTGGACGGCCCGATGTCGATCGGGCAGCTCAGCGAGGCGTTCAGGCTCGATCCCTCCACACTCAACCGGCAGACCTCCGCCATGATGCGCGCCGGGCTGCTCGAGCGCATCCCCGACCCCGACGGCGGGATCGCGAGGAAGTTCCGCGTGACGGCGGAGGGTGAGCGGCGGCTGGAGAGCGAGCGGGAGCGGAACCTGCACGGCCTGGAGAAGGTGCTGGCCGGCTGGACGCCCGAGGAGACGGCCGTCTTCGCGGCGTACCTGAGGCGGTTCAACTCCGACATCGAGCGGCTCGAAGGGCGGCCCTGGCCCCGTCCCTAGGAAAGGGCTTCGACGGCGGCGTTGAAGCGTCGGAGGCAGGCGGCGAACGCGGCGGAGTCCTCCTCGCTCCAGTCCGTCATGACGCGCTCAAGACCGCGGATGTTGCGTTCGCGTTCGTCGTGGAGGCGGCTCATGCAGACCTTGGTGGTGCCGCTGGTCGGCGAACTGCCCCGGCTGCTCGATGCCAGCGCGGCCAACACCTCCTGGGTGATCACCGCGACGCTCCTGGTAGGCGCGGTCGCCACCCCGGTGATCGGCAAACTCGGCGACATGTACGGCAAGCGCCGCATGATGCTCGTCTGCTCGGTGCCGCTCATCGGGGGCTCGGTGGTGTGCTCGCTGATCCCGATGATCGCCGGCCGTGGCCTGCAAGGACTGGGCGTGGGCATGATCCCCCTCGGCGTGAGCGCGCTGCGCGACCTGCTGCCGCCCCAGCGCGTCGGCCCCGCGATCGCGCTGATGAGCTCCTCCATGGGCATCGGCGGCGCGCTCGGGTTGCCGATCTCGGCGGCGGTCGCCGAGTACGCGGACTGGCGGATGCTCTTCTGGGGCTCGGCCGCGCTGAGCGTGCTGGTCGCCGTGCTGATCTGGACGCTGGTCCCCGCCACGCCAGGGAACGCCAGGGGCCGGTTGGACTTCCTCGGGGCGATCGGCCTGGGCGCGGCGCTGGTGTGCCTGCTTCTGGGCGTGTCCAAGGGCGCCGACTGGGGCTGGGGCAGCGGCACCACGCTCGGCCTGCTCGGCGCCGCCGTCGTGGTTCTGCTCCTGTGGGCCCTGTACGAACTCCGCGTCCGCGACCCCCTCGTGGACCTCCGCGTCACCGCCCGCCCCCAGGTCCTCTTCACCAACCTGGCCTCGATCCTCGTCGGCTTCTCCATGTACGCCCAGTCCCTGGTCGTCATGCAGATCCTGCAACTGCCCGCGGCCACCGGGTACGGCCTGGGCCAGTCGATGCTGGCCGCCGGGTTGTGGCTGGCTCCCTCCGGGCTGATGATGATGGCCGTCTCCTCGCTCGGCGCCCGGCTGTCGGCCGCCCGCGGGCCCAAGACCAGCCTGTTCCTCGGGGCGTTGATCATCGCCATCGGGTACGGGGCCTCGCTGGGGCTCATGGACTGGGCCTGGGGCCTGATGATCGCCAGTTGCATCGGCAACATCGGGGTCGGACTGGCCTACGGGGCGATGCCCGCGCTGATCATGGGCGCGGTGCCCCAGAGCGAGACGGCCTCCGCGAACAGCTTCAACACCTTGATGCGCTCCATCGGCACCTCCACCTCGGCCGCCGTCGTCGGTGTCGTGCTGGCGCAGATGACCGTGTCGATGGGCGGTCGCGCCCTGCCGTCGGAGTCCGGGTTCCGTACGGCGCTGGTGATCGGCTGCGGTGTCGCGCTGGTGGCCGCGCTGGTGACCCTGATCCTCCCCAAGCCCCAGCGCGCCCCGGAACCCGCCGCGGTCCGGCCCGCCCCCGAACCGATCGCGCAACGTCCTCCCGAGCCCGCCTTCCCCGAGCCTGTCCCGCAGATGGCACCCGAGCGCGCCGCCGAGTACCTGCCCTCCGAGGCGACCCAGCCGTTCGCACGGGCGACCCGGGCGATGGCGATCGGGTACGAGCGGCTCGGCCCCTGGGAGAACGCCTTCCGTGCGAACGCCCCGGAGCCTGCAAAGGGCCTCACCGATCAGGAACGGGCCGAGTTGTCGTCGCTGCGCGCGGAGAACGCCGAACTGCGCAGGGAACTGGACGTCCTCATGCAGAGCGTGTCCATCTGGGTCAAGAGCCTGGCCGAGCGATGAGCCGCCTCAGAAGTACTGCCGGATGCGGAACTCGCGTACCAGCAGCGGAGCCCACCTGCGGCTGAGCACCTTGACCTTCCTGAACCCGCTCGCCTTGTCGATCGTCACCTTGACGCACTTCATGTGCACCTCGTGGTCCCCGGGCGGCGCGTAGCGGGAGATGATCACCCCTCGCCTGCCGAAACCCCGGTCGGACAGACCCACCCCCACCTCACGGTAGAGGCGCCAGGAGCCCTTCAGGGTGAACGCGGTGGAGCCGACGATCGCGTGGTTGGCCTCGACGGGGCAGTGGAGGAGCACCCGGATGACGTCGTTCTGATGGGGCGCCTCCGGCGTGACCCAGAAGGACGTGAGCTTCCTCCACGGCGGCGAGGTGTCCGCCCGCGCCACCCCGGCCCCTGCGGTGGTCGCCAGGACGGCCACCGCCGCGATTCCCGTGATGGACCGCATAAGTCCCCTTCGCACACCGTGACCGGACAGTCTCCCATTGTGAGGAATCCGCGCCGACCGGGAACGGTGCCACGCCGCAGACGGCCCCTATGGCCGCTCCAGCGAGGACCGTACGGCCTCCTCCGACCGGCCGAGGCGTTCTCCTTCCGGGGGTCGGCACCGATGCTCTCCCGATCCCCGCCCGTCCGGCATCGGCGCGATCACCGGTCGCCGGCGGCTACCACGGCACGTCCGTTCCGTCCCAGGAGAAGAAGCGGCCGGTGGGACCGTCGTCCGGGAGGAAGGCCAGCCGGACCGCGCCCCGCGCCGCCTCGGCCGGGTCGCCGTCGCTGGTGGCGGCCCGCTCGTTGAGGCCGGTCCTGCGCAGCCCGGGAGCCAGGGCGTTCACCTTGAACCCGTCGGCCGCCAGCGTCTGGGCGTAGTAGAGCGTCACGGCGTTGAGCGCCGCCTTGGACGAGCGGTAGGCGGCGCCCGAGCCCCCCGCGAGGGCGAACTCACGCTCCGGGTCGGAGCTCCAGGTCAACGACGCGGTGCCGCTGGAGACGTTCACGATCCTGGGCCTGAGGGAGCGGCGCAGCGCCGGCAGGAACGCGTTGGTGACCGCCAGGACCCCGAAGACGTTCGTCTCGTACGTACGCCGGAAGCTCTCCACGCCGGCCTCGGCCGGATTGGCGCCGTCCACCATGATCCCGGCGTTGTTGACCAGGATGTCCAGGCTGCCGACCTGCCGCGCGGCCTCGGCGATGCTCCGCTCGTCGGTGACGTCGAGGACCAGCGGCCGGCCGCCGAGCTCCGCGGCGGCCGCCTCTCCCCGACCGGCGTCGCGCGAGCCGACGTACACGGTCAGTCCGGCGTCGGCGAGTTGCCGCGCTATCTCCTTGCCAATGCCCTTGTTGGCGCCCGTGACCAGGGCGATGGAATCCTTCGGTGTCGCGAAGTCGTTCATAGCGATGACGATTCCGCGGCGGCACGCCCGTAGCCAGGGACAGCCGATCCCTGTCAGCGGAGAAGGAGGCACGCGTGGCGAGGCAGGAACTGGCCCGTTACCTGCGCGAACGACGGGAGGGCCTGCGCCCAGGCGACGTCGGGCTGCCTGCCGACCGGCGCCGCCGCACCCCCGGCCTGCGCAGGGAGGAGGTGGCCGACCTGGCCCACATGTCCGTCGACTACTACGCCCGCCTCGAACAGGCGCGCGGCCCGCGCCCGTCGCCGCGCATCCTCGACGCCCTCACCGGCGCGCTCCGGCTCACCCTGGTCGAGCGCACCCACCTGTTCCAGCTCGCCGGCGCCGACCCGACCCCGCCGCCGGGCCCCGTACGCCGGGTCCGTCCCCACGTGGCCGAACTGCTGCACCGCATCCCCGACACGGCCGCCATCGTCACCGACGCCGGCTACGACGTCATCGCCTGGAACCCGCTCGCCGACGCCCTCCTCGGCCGGGACCTCAGAGCCGAGCCGAACCTGGCCCGCCGCCGCTTCCTGGGCTCCTACCGCCTGTACGAGGGGCCGAGCGCCGAGGAGTTCGGGCGCATCGTGGTCTCCCGCCTGCGCCGCGCCGCCGAACGCTACCCCCGTGACGAGGCCGTCGCCGGACTGCTGGCCGAACTGCGGGCCGGGAGCGAGGAGTTCGCCCGGATCTGGGAGACGAACCCGGTGCACGCGCCTGGGCACCGTAAGAAGGTGCTCCAGCATCCGGAGGCGGGCCCGCTCCGCGTCAACTGCGACGTCCTCATCGTCCCCGACGACGACCAGCAGGTCGTCTTCCTCACCGCCGACGCCGGCACCCCGGCCGCCCGCGCCCTGCGCCACCTCGGCCGCACACCCCACTGAACCACGGGAGGAGGCGCGCTTCCCCGATCCGGTGAAAGATCTGGATATGACAGAGCATCTGTTCACAGAAGAGCGCTCGGCCGAGATCGTGGCCGCCAGCTTCGCCAGGACCGAGGACTCCCGCCTGCGTACCGTGCTGGACTCGCTGGTACGGCACCTGCACGCCTTCGTGAAGGACGTCGCGCTCACCCCCGAGGAGTGGCAGGCGGCCATCGCCTTCCTGACCACCACCGGCCAGACGTGCACCGACACGCGGCAGGAGTTCATCCTGCTGTCCGACGTGCTCGGCGTGTCGATGCTGGTCGAGACCCTGAACCACCGGGCCGGCGGCGAGCTGACGGAGTCCACCGTGGAGGGCCCCTTCCACGTGATCGCCTCGCCGCCGCGAGCTCTCGGCGACACCATCGACGAGGCGGGCAAGGGCGAGCCGTGCCTGTTCACGGGCCGGGTCGTCGGCGAGGACGGCACGCCCGTCGCGGGGGCGTCCGTGGACATCTGGCAGGCCGACGCGGACGGGTTCTACGACGTGCAGCGACCCGGCGAGGTGCCGCCGCTCAACCTGCGCGGGCTGTTCACGGCCGACGCCGACGGCCGGTTCTGGTTCCGTACGATCGTGCCGCGCTACTACCCGATCCCCGACGACGGTCCGGTCGGGCGGCTGCTCAAGGCGACGGGCCGCCATCCCAACCGCCCGGCGCACATCCACGTCGAGGTCTCGGCGCCGGGGCTGCGCACGCTCACGACCCACCTGTTCGTGGCGGGCACCCCCTACCTGGACTCGGACGCGGTATTCGGCGTCAAGTCCAGCCTCATCCGCGAGTTCGCCGTCGTGGACGATCCCGCCCGCGCGGCCGAGGCAGGCCTGGCGAACCCGTTCCGCTGGGTCGACTTCCCCATCACGCTGCGAGCCGCTGCCCCATGAGCCCCCGGCCTGCTAGGCCGGATGTTCCAGAGCCGCCTGGATCCGCGTCACGGCCGCCGAGATCGCGCTCACCCAGGCCGGCACCATGTCCCGGTCGAACCGCGCGGTGGGCATGGCGAGGGACACCGCGGCCAGCGGTGAGCCGTCCGCGCGCCGGACCGCCACGCCGATGGCCGTCAGGCCGGTCTCGGTGAGCTGGTCGTTGACGGCGAAGCCCCGCTTGCGGACCAGCGCCAGTTCGCGGCGCAGCCGGGGAAGGTCGATGCCGGCGTCCCCGTCGTACAAGGCCGTGACGTCAGACGGCGGCAGCGCGGCCAGGATCGCCTTGCCGCCCGACGCCTGGTGCGCCGGTAACGAGCAGCCCACCCGGTCGCCGACGCGCAGGATCTGCGGGGACTCGGCCGTGGCGACGAACCGCACCTCGGCCCCGGCCGGCACCACGAGGTTGGCCGACTCGCGCGTCCGCTCCACCAGCGTGCGCAGCTCCGGCAGGCCGACCTCGCGCAGCAGCGCCACGGGCGCCCCGGTCGTCTCGGCCGGCCGCAGCACCTTGCCCGGCCGGTAGCGCCGGTCGGCGCCCTGCTCGGCGAAGTCCCGGTAGACCAGCATCGCCAGCAGCCGGTGCGCCGTCGAGACCGCCACGCCCAGCCGCTCGGCCGCGTCGGTCACCCGCAGCGGGCCCTCCTGCTGCAACAGCGCGGCGAGCTGCAGCGCGTGGTCCACGGACGACAGCGCGTACGGGGGCTTATTCCTCATCGCAGAAAGAGCTTATCTGAGCTGCGGAAAACCAGACATGCTGGAGGCCTGGCCGACATCACGAAAGGTCCTGCCATGACCTCAACACCGGTAGCCGTCGTCGCGAGCGACGCCGAGGACCAGCCCGAGCGCACGCCGGAGCTGGAGGCGCTCTACCGCGGCTTCGAGCGCGAGATGCTGATCCCGCTGTGGACGGAGATCGGCGATCTCATGCCGCTCGCGCCGCGCTCCAGAGCGGTGCCGCACCTGTGGCGGTGGACGAACCTGCTGCCGATGGCGGAGCGGGCGGGGGAGCTGGTCCCGGTCGGGCGCGGCGGTGAGCGTCGGGCGATCGCGCTGGCCAACCCCGGGCTGGCCGGCCGGCCGTTCGCGACGCCGACGTTGTGGGCCGCGATCCAGTACCTCAACCCGGGCGAGGACGCCCCCGTGCACCGCCACACCCAGAACGCCTTCCGCTTCGTCGTCGAGGGCGAGGGCGTGTGGACGGTCGTGGACGGCGACCCGGTCGCGATGCGCCGCGGCGACTTCCTGCCGCAGGCGGGCTGGCACTGGCACGGCCACCACAACGTCACCGACCGGCCCATGGCCTGGATCGACGGCCTGGACATCCCGTTCCAGCACTACGCGGACTCGACGTTCTTCGAGTTCGGGCCCGACGAGGTGGAGACCCGCGAGGCGCCCGACCGATCGCGCTCCGAGCGCCTGTGGGGGCACCCGGGGCTGCGGCCCCTGACCCACCTCCAGCCGACGCCGGCGACGCCGCTGCTGGCCTACCGCTGGGAGCACACCGACCGGGCGCTGAGCGAGCAGCTCGCCCTGGAGGCCGAGGGCTACCGCGCCACGGTCGAGCCCGGCCACGCCGCCGTCCGCTACGTCAACCCCACCACCGGCGACGACGTCATGCCGACCCTGCGCTCCGAGTTCCACCGGCTCGCGCCCGGCACCGCCACCGAGCCCGTACGGGAGGTCGGCTCGTCGGTCTTCCAGGTCTTCGACGGCGCCGGCGAGGTCACG
The DNA here is from genome assembly GCF_042656245.1 of Nonomuraea insulae. Taxonomy (NCBI): domain Bacteria; kingdom Bacillati; phylum Actinomycetota; class Actinomycetes; order Streptosporangiales; family Streptosporangiaceae; genus Nonomuraea; species Nonomuraea insulae. The sequence continues at coordinate 170,459 of NZ_JBHSPA010000023.1, read as the reverse complement.
GTCGCCGAGCACACGTGGAAGGCGGAGCGGGGCGACCTGTTCGTGGTGCCGTCGTGGCAGCCGCTGCGCGTGGCCACCGACGGTGGGCTGGACCTGTTCCGGTTCAGCGACACACCGATCTTCGAGAAGTTGCACCAGCATCGCGTCAAGGGGGACCACCAGTGAGGCTCGCGACCGTCCGCACCGCAGAGGGCACCCGCGCCGCCCTGCTCACCGACGACGGCTACCTCGACCTCGGCTGCCCCGACGTCGGCACGTTCCTTGCGCGTACGGGCCTGGCCGGTGCCGCCGCGGGGGAGCGGCTCGACGTGACCGGCCTGGCGCCCGTCGTGCCGCGGCCGGGCAAGGTGGTGTGCGTCGGGCTCAACTACCGCAACCACATTCTGGAGATGGGCCGCGACCTGCCCGAATACCCGACGTTGTTCGCCAAGTACGCCGACGCCCTCATCGGCCCCGGCGACGACATCCAGCTCGCGCCCGAGTCGTCGGCCGTGGACTGGGAGGCCGAACTGGCGGTCGTGATCGGCGCCACGGTCCGCCGGGCCTCGGCGGAGGAGGCGGCGGCGGCCATCGCCGGGTTCACCGTCATGAACGACGTCACCATGCGAGACTGGCAGTACCGCACCGGACAATGGCTCCAGGGCAAGACCTTCGAGGGCACCACGCCGCTGGGCCCCGTCCTGGTCACCCCCGACGAACTGCCCGGCGGGGTCGCCCCGGTCCTGCCGATCTCCTGCCGCGTGGACGGCGAGGTGGTGCAGCGGGCCGACACGGGCGACCTGGTGTTCGGCCCGGTGGACCTCGTCCGGTACGTCTCCACGATCATGACCCTGCGGCCCGGCGACGTCATCGCGACCGGCACGCCCGGCGGCGTCGGCCACGCCCGCAAGCCACCCCGCTACCTGGCCGAGGGCGTCACCCTGGTGACGGAGATCGAGGGCATCGGCCGCCTGGAGAACACGGCGAGGAAATCGTGAACGCGGTGAAGGCGCGCTCCTGGCCCGGCTTGGAGGACGCGGTGAAGGCGCGCTCCTGGCCCGGCTCGTCGAGCGCGGTGAGGAAGCCGTGAACGCGCGTCCCTGGCTCGACCTGGGCACCGAGTTGTTCCTCGGCACCGTCGATCGCCTCACCGACGAGGAACTCGCCGCGCCGACCGCGCTGCCCGGCTGGACCCGCGGGCACGTCATCGGGCACGTCCACGGCAACGCCGAGGCGCTGCGCCGCCTGCTGAGCTGGGCCGCCACCGGGGTGGAGCAGCGCATGTACGCCGACGCCCGGCAGCGCGCCGACGAGATCGAGGCCGTCGCGGCGCTGCCCGCGGCGACCCTGCGCGCCCTGGCCGCCCGCTCGGCGCGGGAACTGGCGCAGGACATGGACCGGCTGCCCGCGCCGGCCTGGGACCAGGCCGTGGTGACCGCCCAAGGGCGTACCGTGCCCGCCCGCGAGATCGTCTGGATGCGGGCCAGGGAGGTCGCCGTCCACACCGTCGACCTGGCCCACGGCGTGGGCTTCGCCGACCTGCCCGACGACTTCAACGCCGCCCTCGCCGCCGACGCGCTGGCCCGGCACGCCGCCAAGGGAGCGGCCGCCGGCCTGGCCGGCTGGCTGACCGGCCGCAGCCCCAGGCCGCCCGAGCTGGGGCCCTGGTTGTGAACCCTCGATCAAGGATGACGACGATGAATGCTCCCGTGGACGTGGTGGTCGTCGGAGGCGGCATCGGCGGCCTGGCCAACGCCTACGCCCTGGCCACCGCCGGGCACTCCGTACGAGTGCTGGAACGCGCGCCCGAGTTCGCCGAGGTCGGCGCCGGCCTGCAGATGGCGCCCAACGCGACCCGCGTGCTCAAGGATTGGGGCCTGCTGGAGGACGTCCTCGCCGCCGGCGTCACCCCACGGCGGCTGTTGTTCAAGGACGCGCTCGACGGCGGCGACCTGACCCACCTCGACCTCGACGACGGTTTCGTCGAGCGCTACGGCGCCCCGTACGTGGTCATCCACCGCAGCGACCTGCTCGACATCCTCGCCCGCGCCTGCGAGCGCGCCGGGGTCGACCTCGTGGCCGACTGCGCCGTCCACGACGCCGTCACCGAGGCGGACCGGGCCGTCGTCCACAGCGCACGCGGCGAGCACGCGGTGCGGCTCGTGGTCGTCGCCGACGGCCTGCGCTCGCGGCTGCGCGCCAAGTTCAGCGACGACGAGCCCATCTGCTCCGGGTACGTCGCCTACCGCGGCGCCTTCCCCATCGCCCGCCTCGGCCGCGACCTCGGCCCCGAGACCACCCAGAACGTGGTCGTGCACGTCGGCCCCGGCCGCCACCTGGTGCAGTATCCGCTGCGCCGCGGGGAGATACTCAACACCGTCGCCGTCTTCCGCTCGCCGTCGTACGAGGCGGGCGCGGAGGACTGGGGCGGCCCCGAGGAACTCGACGCGGCCTTCGCGTCGAGCTGCCCCGACGTCCGCGAGGGCCTGGCATCGTTGTGGCGGGACCGGCGCTGGCCCATGTACGACCGGCGGCCGATCGCCCGCTGGACCGACGGCCGCCTCGTCCTGACCGGCGACGCCGCCCATCCCATGCTGCAGTACCTGGCCCAGGGGGCGTGCCAGGCGATCGAGGACGCGCGCTGCCTGGCCGCCGAACTGTCCGATCCGGACTGGGCGGACGCACTCAAGCGGTACGAGGCGGAGCGCACCGCCCGCACCGCCCGGGTGCAGGACACCGCCCGGTTGTGGGGCGACATGTGGCACGTGGACGGCGTCGGCCGCCTCATGCGAAACGAGCTGTTCCGCCGCCGCGACGCCCGCGACTACACCTACGTGGACTGGCTCTACGCCTGAGACCACCCTCCGACTCTGGTATGGGCCCAGCGATGTCCCGAGCGGCCGGTTACCGGCTCGGGCCCCGTAGGGGGCGGACCGAGTCGCGGACGATGATGTGGGTGCCGAGCATGACGTGCGCGTTCATGCCCGACCTGTCCTGCCGCCGTTCGAGCGCGAGCCGCACAGCCGTACGCCCCAGCTCCTCGTGCGGCACGTGCACGGTGGTGAGGTCGATGTCGGCGGCCGTGGGCAGGTCGTCGAAGCCGGCCATGGACACCTCGTCGGGCACGCGCAGGCCGTGTTCGCGCAGGGCCTGGCGGGCGCCGGCGGCGAGCAGGTCGTTGCCGGCGAAGACGGCGGTGAAGTCGCGGGCCCCGGCGGCGAGGCGTTCGCGGATCATGCGGTAGCCCTCGTGACGCTCCATCGTGCCTTCGAGCTCCAGATCCGGGTCATGGGGCACCCGGTGGTCGGCCAGGGCGGCGCGGTAGCCGGCGATGCGGGCGTCAGGCGTGGTGTAGCCGTCGCGGCGGCCGAGGAAGAGGATGCGCCGGTGGCCGGCCGAGAGCAGGTGGCTGGTGATGGCGTACGCGCCGCCGGTGTTGTCGTACTCGACGACGAGGGCGGGCACGTCGGGGCCGAGCGCGGGCCGCCCGCAGAGGACGAGCTGGGAGCCGGCCGCCGCCAGGGCGCGGGCGTATTCGCCCATGCGCTCCCTGTACGCCTCGTCCGCCACGACGTTGCCGACGAGGATCACGCATTCGGCGTGCTCCTGCCGCATGAGCTGGACGGTGGCGAGCTCGCGCTCGGGGTCGCCGCCGGTGGTGCCGATGATGCAGAGCTTGCCTTCGAGCGCGGCCTGCGTCTGCACGCCCTGCGCGACGTGCGCGTAGTGGGGCGAGATGACGGAGTTGACGATGATGGCCACGCTGCGGCTGCTGGCGCCGGCCAGGCCGCGGGCGTTGGCGTTGGCCACGTAGTCCAGCTCGCGGACCGCCTTCATGACCTTGCCGCGGGTGGCGGGCGCGCTGGGGTAGGTGCCGGACAGGATCCGGGAGACCGTGGCCACGGACACGCCCGCGTGCGCCGCCACGTCGCGGATCGTCGTCGGCCGTCGCCCCTCGTCGTCGGACGCCGCTCGCCGGACCATCCCACCTCCACCGGGCAGTGAAACTTGCTGGTAAACCGCTTACGCGTGATGGTTCCGCCTGGTTGTCGCGGTGTCAAATCACCGCCACGACGCCCCGCGGTGAGGTGGCACCTTGTGAAAGCGGACATGACCAGTTCAAACGTATCCAACGCCAAAAGGGGCCTCTTGACAGGTCTAACTGGCCGTGCTGCGATCAGCGCTTAGTAAACGGTTAAACAACGGACCGTTTCATCGGTGTTACGCCTAGCCCGAGTGGAGCCCCCATGGCGATGATGTCCCGACGAAACCTGCTCCTGAGCGCGGCGGCGGTCGGCGCCGCCGGACAGCTCGGTCTGAACGCGGGACCCGCGCGGGGGGCCGCGACGACCGGTCCGCCGGCCGACGGCGTGCGGCTCAAGTGGCTGGAGGGCGGCGCGCCCAAGCAGCTCGCCGCCGGGTCCACCTGGGGTGTGCCGTGGCCGATGGGCGCCGTTCAGAAGGATCAGGCGTTCGCGTTGAAGACCGCCGCCGGGCAGCAGGTGCCGGTGCAGACGTGGGCGACGGCGTACTGGCCCGACGGGTCGCTGAAGTGGACCGCGCACGCCATCGGCGCCGAGGTCGCCCCGGCTGAGCAGTACGTGCTCACCGCCGGCGCCTCCGCCGCGTCGGCGACGGCCGTGACGGTGAAGGACGGTCGTGAGGACGTCGAGGTGAACACCGGCGTGATCACCTGCCGGATCCCGAAAAAGGGCGACAAGCTGGTACGTTCCCTGCTGCGCGGCGACAAGGAGATCGCCCGCGACGGCGAGCTGGTCTGCCTGCGCCAGGACGAGCCGGACGACGACGAGGGCCGGGCGGGAAAGACGGAGAAGTTCGCCGGCCGGACGGAGAAGGTGACGGTCGAGCAGTCCGGCCCCGTCCGCGCGGTGATCAGGATCGAGGGCAGGCACCGGCACGGCAACCGCTCCTGGCTGCCGTTCACCGTGCGCCTGTACTTCTACGCGGGCAGCGACAGCGTCCGCGCCGTCCACAGCTTCGTGTACGACGGCAACGAGAAGAAGGACTTCATCCGCGGCCTGGGCATCCGGTTCGAGGTGCCGATGCGCGGCGAGCTGTACAACCGGCACGTCCGCTTCGCGGGCCCGGATGACGGCGTGCTGGCCGAGGCCGTTCGAGGCATCACCGGCCTGCGCCGCGACCCGGGCGAGGCCGTCCGCAAGGCGCAGGTCGCCGGCCAGGCCACCCCGGCGGTCGAGACCTGGGACACCAGGGTCAGCTCCCGCCTGCACCTCATCCCGGCCTTCGGCGACTACTCGCTGCGCCAGCTCAGCGCGGACGGCTTCCAGATTCACAAGCGCACCAAGGCGGGCAACTCCTGGATCCGGGTGGACGCCGGATCGAGGGCGGGCGGCCTGGGATACGTCGGCGGCCCCGAGGGCGGGTTCGCGTTCGGCATGCGTAACTTCTGGCAGTTGCACCCGACCCAGCTCGACATCAGGGGCGCGGCCGGCGACAGGGCCGAGGTGACGTTGTGGTTGTGGTCGCCGGAGGCGGGGGCGATGGACCTGCGCTTCTACCACGACGGCCTGGGCCAGGACACCTACGCGGAGCAGCTCGAAGGTCTGGAGATCACCTACGAGGACTACGAGCCCGGCTTCGGCACCCCGTACGGCATCGCCAGGACGACGGAGCTGATGTTCTGGGCCCTGGAGGCCACCCCGGCGGCTGAGAGGATCGCGGAGCTGACGGACGTCGTGCGCACGCCGCCGCAGGTCGTCGCGCCGCCCGCGCACCTGCACGGAGCGGGGGTGTTCGGCGACTGGTCGCCGGTGGACCGCTCGACCCCGGCCAGGAAGCTGATCGAGGACCGCCTGGACCTGATGTTCAAGTACCACAGCGAGCAGCCCGAGCAGCGCTCCTGGTACGGCTTCTGGGACTACGGCGACGTCATGCACAGCTACGACGGCGACCGGCACGTCTGGCGCTACGACGTCGGCGGCTACGCCTGGGACAACTCGGAGCTCTCCACCGACCTGTGGCTCTGGTACCACTACCTGCGCACCGGCACGTCGCAGGCGTTCCGCTTCGCCGAGTCCATGACCCGCCACACGGGCGAGGTCGACGTCTACCACCTCGGCAAGTGGAGGGACCTGGGCACCCGGCACGGCGTCATGCACTGGGCCGACAGCGCCAAGCAGACCCGCATCAGCAACGCCGGCTACCGCCGCTTCTACTACTTCCTCACCGCCGACGAGCGGGTCGGCGATCTGCTGCGCGACCTCGTGGACTCCGACAGGACGTTCCTGGTCCTCGACCCCGTCCGCAAGATCCGCACCGAGCCGTACGAGCCGGACCCGCACGCCCTCGGCGTCGGCACCGGCACCGACTGGGGCGCCCTGGCGCTGGCCTGGCTGACCGAGTGGGAGCGCGGCGGCGACCCGATCGCCAAGGAGAAGCTGCTCAACGGCATGCGCACGATCGCGGCGATGCCGAACGGCTTCGTCCGTGGCGGCGGCTGGTACGACATCGACGACGGCACGTTCAAGCCGAACGAGACCGCGGTCAGCGTGGGCTCGCTCGGCGCGGTGTTCGGGCTGGTCGAGCTGTGCAGCGAGGTGATCCGCCTCACGGGTGACGAGGCGTTCACGAAGGCGTGGCTGCAGTACTGCCGCCTCTACAACGGCACCGCCGCCGAGCAGCAGGCCGAGACCGGGCAGTCGTTCGGCAGCCAGAACCTCAGGCAGGCCCACTCCCGGCTCACCGCCTACGCCGCCGCCAAGCTCGGGGACGCCGCCCTGGCCGCGCGGGCGTGGAAGGAGTTCGACACCGGCCACGCCGGCTACCCCAAGGCACACCCCTTCGAGTCCGTACGGATCGAGGGCTCGAAGGTCCTCAAGCCGATCGACGAGGCCCAGTTCAGCACCAACGCCTCCGCGCAGTACGGCCTGGCCGCCATCCAGTGCCTCGCCCTCATCGGCGACGAACTCCCCGCGTAACCCCCCCACGCAAAGGAGAACACCATGTACGCCCTGCGCAAAACCGCGGTCGTCGCCGCGGCGCTGCTGGCGGCCGGTACGGCGCTGGTAGCCGGGCCGGCCTTACCGAGCACCGCCGCGGCCGCCCGCCCGATGGAGAACCTCGGGCGCGGCGTCGTGGCCGTGCGCGCCAGCGGCACCAGCGTCCTGATCACCTGGCGGCTGCTGGGGCTCGACCCCGACGGCATCGGCTTCAACCTCTACCGCTCCACGGCCGGCGGCGCGGCCGTCAAGATCAACACCGACCTGCTGACCGGCGGCACGAACTTCGTGGACTCCACGGCCGATCTCACGCGGCGCAACAGCTACTACGTCCGCCCGGTGATCGACGGCGTCTGGCAGCCGGCGAGCGAATCCTTCCTGCTGAGCGCGGGCCACGCCGTCGAGCCGGTGGTCCGCGTCCCGCTGCGCGCGGGCGGCGCGGTGAAGTTCACCTGGGTCGGAGACCTGGACGGCGACGGCGCCTACGACTACGTCATCGACCGGCAGACCTCGCCGCAGACGATCGAGGCGTACAAGAGCGACGGCACGTTCCTGTGGTCGGTGAACATGGGTCCTAACAGCACCGACCAGGACAACATCGAAGGCGGTTCGGCCACCGTCGACGTCGGCCACAATGACGGGGTCACCGTCGGCGACCTCGACGGCGACGGCCGCGCCGAGGTCGCCGTGCGCGTCGCCAACGGCGTCACCTTCGGCGACGGCTCCAGGCACACCGAGAGCGACAACACCCGCCAGTCCATCGCCATCCTCGACGGCCGCACCGGCGCGCCCAGGGCCAAGGCGCCGGTTCCCGCGGACTACCTGGCCGACGGCCCCCTGTACGCCCGCTTCGGCATCGGCTCCCTCGACGGCACGAGCAACAGCCTGGTCGCGTACATGAAGAACCGGATCGGCAACGGCGGCTTCAACCTCATGTACACCGCCTGGAAGTTCAACGGCGGCACGCTGACCCGGCAGTGGAAGTTCCTGCGCGGCAACCAGGATCTTCCCGACGGGCACAACACCCGCATCGTGGACGTGGACGGCGACGGCAAGGACGAGGTCGCCGAGATCGGCTTCGTCCTCAACGGCGACGGAACCCTGCGCTACAGCCTGGCCGACGAGGGCATCATCCACGGCGACCGCTTCCACATCGCCAAGATGGACCCGGGCAAGGCCGGCCTGCAGGGCTACGGCGTGCAGCAGGACAACCCCAGCGGCCTGCGCGAGTACTACTACAACGCCGCCAACGGCACCATGATCTGGCAGCACGCCGAGGCAGGGGTCGGCGACGTCGGCCGGGGCATGGCGGGCGACGTCGACCCGCGTTTCCCCGGCATGGAGGTCTGGTCGTTCTCCGGCCTCTACAACGCCCGCACCAACCAGCTCACCGAACCCGACACGTCACTGCGCCCGTGGCCGCAACTGGGCCTGTGGTGGGACGGCGACCTGAGCATGGAGCTGCTCAACGCCGGCAAGATCGAGAAGTGGGACCCGGCCAACCCCAAGCCGACCAGCAGCCTGCCGCGACTGCTGGCCACCTGGAACTACGGCGCGGTCACCGCCGCCCAGAGCGGGCCGACCCTCGTCGGCGACATCCTCGGCGACTGGCGCGAGGAGGCCGTCTACACCAACGCGAGTTACAACGAGCTGATCATCTTCACCACGAACCAGCCCACCACGACCAGGTTGTACACCCTCGCCCACAACCCCGCCTACCGCAACGGCATGACGCTCAAGGGCTACATGCAGTCGCACCACGTGGACTACTTCCTCGGCTCCGGCATGACGAAGCCTCCGAGGCCGAACATCAGCTACTGATGTTAAACCGCTTACACTAGGATCCTCCCCATGCCTTTGAGCCTCCCCCCACCCGACGATCGACTGTCCGGCCACACCGGCTGGACCCGGGCGCACTGGGAGGCCATGGCCGATCACCTGCTGGCCTCCGTGGTGCCGTACGCGACGGACGGGTTCGCCCAGTACCGCCTCCCGGGCCGGGCCGGCAGGTCAGGGCCGGTGAGCGACGGGCTGGAGGGGTTCGCGCGCACGTTCCTGCTGGCCGCGTTCAGGATCGCCGGGGCCGGCGGGAACGTGCCGCCCGAGCTGCTGGAGCGGTACGCGGGCGGCCTGACCGCGGGGACCGACCCCGCGCACCCGTACGCGTGGCCGGCCCTGACCGACATGTCGCAACAACTCGTCGAGGCCGCCTCGATCGCGCTGGCCCTGCACGAGACCCGCCCGTGGTTGTTCGACCGGCTGTCACCGGGGGAGCGGGACAGGGTGGTGGCGTGGCTGGCCGGGTTCGTCGGGCGGCGCACGCCGGACAACAACTGGGTGTTGTTCCGGGTGATCGTCGAGCAGTTCCTGGCCGAGGCCGGCGGGCCGTACGAACCGGGCGAGATCACCGGCGGGCTGGAGCGCATCGAGGAGTGGTACGCCGGCGACGGCTGGTACTCCGACGGCAAGGGCAAGAACTTCGACTACTACTGCGGCTGGGCGCTGCACCTCTACCCGTCCCTGTGGGCGCGGATGGCCGGCGACACCGGCCGGCAGGAGCTGTACGCGGCCCGGCTGCACCGCTTCCTCCAGCAGTACCAGCACTTCTTCGCCGCCGACGGCGGCCCCGTTCACCAGGGGCGGTCGCTGACCTACCGGTTCGCGACGGTGGCGCCGCTGTGGCTGGGCGCGCTGACCGGCGCCTCGCCGCTGCCGCCCGGCCGCACCCGGCGCATCGCCAGCGGCGCGCTGCGCCATTTCGCCGAGCGCGGCGCCCCGGACGAGCGCGGCCTGCTCACCCTCGGCTGGTACGACGCCTACCTGCCCATCGCGCAGGACTACTCGGGCCCGGCCTCCCCTTACTGGGCCAGCAAGGCGTTCCTCGGCCTGCTGCTGCCCCCCGAACATCCGGTCTGGACCGACCCCGAGCAGCCCGCGCCCATCGACCTGGCCGACCAGGTGATCGCCATGCGCGCGCCCGGCTGGTTGCTGCACGCCACGCGGGCGGACGGCGTCGTACGGCTGGTCAACCACGGCAGCGACCGCGACCGCGTGCAACACCCGGACGGCACCCCCGACCCGAACTACCTCAAACTCGCCTACACCAGCCACACGGGACCCGAGACCCAGGGCGTGGACAACCATCTGGCCGTCATCGCGCCCGACGGCACCGCCTCGCTCAGGCGGCGCATCGAACCCCTGGCCGTGTCCGACCGCTTCGCCGCCTCCGCCTACCAGGACGGCCGCGTCCGCGTCGTGACGGCCTCGGTCGTCGAGGGCGCGGCGGAGATCAGGATCCACCAGGTCACCGCCCCCGCCGGCCACCAGGTCAGGGACGGCGGTCACCCCCTGGCCGCGGCGGTCCCGCTCGACCTGGGCGAGGGGGAGGTCCGGCGCTCTGACGGGCTGAGCAGCGGCGTGCGCGCCCTGCACGGCTACACGGGCACGGGCCTGGTGACGGCGCGGGAGGCCAACGCCTTTGGCCCGCACTCCGCCACCCCGTACGCCCTCGGCACCCACCCCGGCGGCACCGCCGTCTACGTCAGCCTCGTGTGGCTGGCGGGGAACCAGGAGCCCCCCGCGCCGGACGTGCGCGTCGAGGGCGACGACCTGGTCGTGCTGACCCTGCCGGGCGGACAGACGGCGACGGTCCGCCTGGCGGAGGCGCCCACCTGCGAACGGAGCTGATCACTGGGCGGCGGCGTACTCCTTGGCCAGTTCCCCGGCCACCTGGTCGCCGCCGGCCTTCCACGTAGGCCCGTTTGTGGAAGCGTTTACACGTCGTTCTCTGATAGGAGCTCACTCCGTGCCACGGCGACCCGTCGCGGTCTTCGCCATCGCCCCCTGGGCGTTCGGCGGTGTCTTCCCCGTCGATCTGCTCACCCGGTTGCGGCAACTGGTGGACATCGACCCGGCGACGACCTTCACCTCGTTCGACGGGCCGGCCGCCGCCGCGGCGCTGGCGGAGGCGGAGATCCTGCTCTCCGGGTGGGGCTGCCCGCGCATCGACGCGGGCGTGCTGGCCGCCGCGCCGCGGCTGCGCGCCCTCGTGCACGCCGCCGGCACCGTCAAGGCCAGGCTCGACCCCGTCGTGTTCGATCGCGGGCTCGTCGTGTCCTCGGCCGCCGAGGCGAACGCCGTCCCGGTGGCCGACTACACGATCGCCATGCTCGTCCTGGGCGCCAAGCAGGTGTTCGGCCGCGCCGCCCGCTACGCCGCCGCCGTCGAGGGCACGCCCCGGGACTGGTTGTCCGGCGAGGGCACCGGGCTGCACCACTGCACGGTCGGCGTGATCGGCGCCTCCCGGGTGGGCCGCCTCGTGCTGCGCCGGCTGCGGGGATTCGACGTCGAGGTGCTGCTCCACGATCCGTACGTGAGCGCCGCCGAGGCCGCGCACCTGGGCGCCGAACTGGTGGGCATGGACGACCTCTGCCGCCGCGGCGACCTCGTCACCGTGCACGCGCCCGCCCTGCCCGAGACCCGTCACATGCTCGACGCTCGCAGGCTCGACCTTCTGCCCGAGGGCGCGGTCGTGATCAACACCGCCCGCGGCTCGCTGATCGACACCGAGGCGCTGACCCGCTCGTGCGCCTCCGGCCGCATCTCCGCCGTGCTCGACGTCACCGACCCCGAGCCGCTGCCGCCGGGGCACCCGCTCCTCGCGCTGCCGAACGTCCTGGTCACGCCGCACCTGGCCGGAGCGCAGGGCAGGGAGTTGCGCCGGCTGGGGGAGTTCGCGGTCGCCGAGGTGGGCCGGTTCCTCAGCGGGGCGCCGCTGGTCGGACGGGTGGAGCCGGAGCAACTCCCGTACATCGCCTGAGCCGTCGCGCTCTTGTCACGGGACGGAGCGCTCCTGTGCCGATCCCGGGGGGCGGGGCGCGTGGTCGTCTAGACGGCGAAGAGCAGGGCGGCGCTGATCAGGACGACTACGGCGGTCGCGAAGTGGATGCCGAACGCGACCGCCTTCGTCCCTCCGTGGCGCAGCACGATGAGGGTGTCGCCGAGCGGCACCAGGGCGACGACCAGCATGAGCCAGGCCGCCGCGTGCGCGCCGGCGAAGGCCAGCAGGGCCAGGCCGGCCAGGCCGTAGGTGCCGTCGCGCAAACCCTTGATCGTCAGGTACGCGGGGTCGCCGTCCTGCCTGGCCGGGACGCCGTAGCCGGTGGCGGCGACACGCGGGGCGAGCAGGAATCTGGCCCCGATGAAGGCGACGAAGAGGTCGAGGACGATGGCGAGGCCGTAGGCGATGGTGGGGAACATGTCCGTCTCCGTGAGGTGCTAGCAGTGCTAGGAACAGAGGCGACGCTATCACGGTCATCGACAATAACGCTAGCGATGCTAGAATCAGGAGCATGTCGATCCAGACGCGCCGGGAGCGCGAGCGGGCGGAGCGGGAGAAGCTGATCATCACGGCGGCCCGTGAGCTGGCCGAGACCGAGGGCTGGGAGGCGGTGACGACGCGGCGGCTGGCCGAGCGGGTCGAATACAGCCAGCCGGTGCTCTACAGCCACTTCAAGGGCAAGGACGCGATCATGGCGGCGGTGGCGGTGGAGGGCTTCGCCGAGATGGCCGAGGAGATACGCGCGGCCAGGACCGCCGCGCCGGACGCCGCCGGTGCCCTGGCAGGGGTGGGGGAGGCCTACACGTCGTTCGCCGAGCGCCGCCCGGCCCTCTACGACGCCATGTTCCGCCGGCACGTCGATCTGCCGTTCGCCACCGCCGAGGCGCCCCCCGCCTTGCGGGCGGCCTTCGAGGAACTGTCCGAGGCCGTGCGCCCGCACGCGGACGGCGACGACCTGGGCCTGCTCACCGAGACGCTCTGGGCGGCCCTGCACGGGCTGGCCACACTCACCCTCGGCGGCCGGATCCCCCGTGAGCAGCACCCGCGACGGCTCGCCCTGCTGCTGGCCAGGTTCACGAAGTAGCGGTTCCCATCGATTCGCCGATGGGTGCCATCGTTGTCGCTATTGGTTCCTGGGGCGTCCGGCGGCGTAGCTTCGGCGTCGTGATCAAGACTGATTGGGTGGGTTCAGCGGGCGGGCCGGAGCTGCACGTCGCCATGCCCGAAGGGCCGGCGCGCGGGGCCGTGGTCGTGGTGCAGGAGATCTTCGGGGTCACGGCGCACGTACGCGAGGTCTGCGCGGACCTCGCAGGGGAGGGGTACGTCGCCGTGGCCCCCGACCTGTACTGGCGCCGGGCCCGGCGGGCCGAGCACGGCCGGGACGACGGTCTGCGGCTCATGCGCGACCTGCGGCGGGAGGAGGTCCTGGCCGACGTCCTGGCCGCCCGTACGGAGGCCGTCTCGCGGGCGGGCCGGGGCGGCGCCGCCATCGTGGGCCTGAGCCTGGGCGGGCACGTCGCGATCCTGGCCGCGGCCGCCGTGCCGTTCGACGTGGTGGTGGACTTCTACGGCGGGTGGGTCGTGCACGGCGGGATCCCGCTCGCCGACCCCGCGCCGCCCGTGGAGGGGAGCGCGGCCATCGCCGCCCTGGGCGCTTTCGTGCTCGGCTTCGTCGGCGAGCACGATCACCTGGTTCCGCCCGCGGAGTGGCAGGAGTTCGGCCGGCGGCTGACGGCGGCGGGTGTGGCGCACGAACTGGTGAGTTACCCGGAAGCCGGGCACGGCTTCCTGTGCGCCGACCGCCCGGACACCTACGACGCTACGGCCTCAGCCTCCGCCCGCGCCCGCCTGCTCACCGCCCTCCACGACCGCCTGGACCGCCTGGACCGCACGGTCGAGACGTGACCCGGCGCGATCACCGCTCCCGCGCCGGAGACGGGGTGAGAGCGGCCTCGGGGGTTTCCCAGGAGCGTAGTTGCTCCCGGATCTCCTCCCGGACCGGCAGGGCCAGCGCGTCGCGGTACGCCTGATCCAGCAACGCGCCGATCTCCACCCGCTCGCCGCTCTCGGCCGAGCGGACCGCCGCCTCCACCATGGCCAGGCTCCGGATGTTGCGCGCGATGGCCCCGGACGGCTCCACACCCGTGCGAACCGCCTCCAGGAACTCCTCCAGCGCCCCGGCGATCTGCTCACTGGCCCCCGGCGGCACCTCGCTCACACCACCGGCGCTGGAGGTGACGAGTTGTTCACCGTCCCACGTTGAGGTGCCCCCGGCGCCGACGGCCCGCCACTCGCCGTTCCACGACGTCTCCAGCCCGTCCGCGCACCAGCTCCCGGTGTAGACGTAGCGGCTGCCGTCGTCGAACAGGAAGGTCGCCGTCGCGGAGGCGTCCCCGCGATACCAGCTCCAGGCCGGGTTCCAGCTCTCGCACACCACCGACACCGGCTCGGCGCCGAGCAGGTACCGGGCGGCGTCGAAGGCGTGGATGGCCATGTCCACCAGCAGCGGCTGCTCCATCTCCTCGCGGAAGCCGCCGAACCGCGGGCCGCGGAAGAAGCCGGTGGTGAGCAGGCCGGGCGTGCCGATCCGGTCGCGGAACTCGGCGAGCGCGGCGTAGTACCGGCGCGACTGGCTGATCATCAGCAACCGCCCGGCGGCCTCGGCGGCGGCGGCCTGGACGAGCGCCTCGGCCAGGGTGGGCGCGGCCGGCTTCTCGCACAGGACCGGCACCCCGGCGAACAACGCCTCGACGCTGACCTCGGTGTGGGCGGCCGGCACGGTGACGTTCACGACCGCGTCCGGCCCGGTCGCCGTGAGCAGCTCGCCGAGCGAGGCCGACACCTTGGCCTCCCCGCCCACCTCACGCACGGCCGCCTGCGCCCGTTCGACGTCGAGGTCCACCACCCCTGCGAGCTCGACGCCGGGGGCCGCGGTCAAGGTCCGCATCCAGGCCAGGCCCATCGACCCGGCCCCGACCTGTACGACCCGCAAAGGGCTCACGCGTTCTCCTTGTTGTGCATGGCGCCGCGGTACCCCTGCCCGTTGAAGAAGTCGTCCCTGTCGTACCGCAGCAGGGTCGGCACCTCCCGCCGCGCCGGATCGCCGGCCACCCACTCGACCGCGTTGGCGATGACCTGGAGCACGTCGGGATGGTGGTAGACGGGGTAGTCCTGGTCGCCGGGGCTGAAGTAGAAGATCCTGCCGTTGCCGCGGTGGAAGGTGCAGCCGCTGCGGAACACCTCGCCGCCGGTGAAGGAGCTGATGAAGATGAGTTCGTCGGGGGTGGGGATGTCGAACTGCTCGCCGTACATCTCCTGGGCGGGGATCTCGATCGGATGCGGGACGCCGCGGGCGATGGGATGGGTCGGGTTCACCGTCCAGACCAGCTCGCGGTCGTTGTCGCTGCGCCAGCGCAGCGTGCACGTGGTGCCCATGAGCTTGGTGAAGATCTTCGACCAGTGGCCGGAGTGCAGCACGACCAGGCCCATGCCGGACAGGACGTGCCGGTGCACCCGCTCGACCACCTCGTCGGCCACCTCGCCATGGGCCGCGTGCCCCCACCACGTGAGCACGTCGGTGCCGGCCAGCACCTCTTCGCTCAGCCCGTGCTCGGGGTCGTCGAGCGTGGCCGTGGTGACGGCCGCCTTGTCGCCCAGCCTGGCCTCGACGCCCCGGCGGATGGCGTTGTGCATGCCGTCCGGGTAGATCTCGGCCACCTCGGGCTCGGCCTGCTCGTGCCGGTTCTCGCCCCACACCAGGACGTTGATGGATCGAGCGTTCATGGGAAGGTCCTTTCCAAAAGGTCACTTGACGGCGCCGCTGACGGCGCCCGCCGCGATGTAGCGCTGCGCGAATATCAGCAGCAGACCGGCGGGAATGGAGGCGAGCACCGCGGTGGCCATCACGGCGGCCCAGTCCTGCGAGTTCGCGCTGATGTAGTCGTAGATGCCGAGCGTGATGGGCCGGACTTCCGGCGTGCTGGTCAGGGTGAGGGCGAACAGGAAATCGCTCCACGCGGACAGGAAGGTGAACAGGGCGGCGGTCACGATCGCGTTCCTGCTGATCGGTATGACGATGGAGACGAACGCCCGGAGATTGCCCGCCCCGTCCACCAGCGCGGCCTCCACCAGAGCCCCGGGAATGGAGCCCATGAAAGCCCGGATGAGCAACACCGCGAAGGGAATGCCCGCGGCGGTGTTCGCCAGGATCAGGCCGAAGATGGTGTTGATCAGAAAGAGCGAGTTGAACAGCGGATAGAGCGCGTTGGCGATGACCATGGCCGGGATCATCTGCGTGATCAGCAACACCAGCAGGAACACGTTCCCGCCCCGGCTGCGGAAACGCGCCAGCCCGTAGGCGGCCGGGGTGGCGATGAGCAAGGTGAGCACGACGGTCCCGAGGGCGATCAGCAGGCTCGTGACGAAGTTCGGGCCCTGCTCGGTGATGGCCGTGGTGTATCCGGAGAGGTTCAGGTGGAAGGGGAAGAAATCGCTGGTGGCGGCGCCGGAGCTGGCCTGCAGGCTGCTGTTCACCATCCAGTAGACCGGGAAGATCATCACGGCCAGGAAGAAGACGCCCAGCACGGTCATGGGCAGCCGGCGCACGGTCGGGGAGGTGTTCATTCGGTGGGCTCCCGGCGCGAGATGTAGAGATAGACCATGGCGAAGACGAGCGAGACCACGATGAGGATGTTGCTGATCGCGGCGCCCTCGCCGAAGTTGAACTCGATGAACGACTTGTTGTAGGCGTTCGTGGCCAGGGTCTGGGTGGAGTTGGCCGGGCCGCCGCCGGTCAGGCCGAGGATGATGTCGACGACCTTGAGCGTGTAGACGACGCCGAGCACCAGCACGACGCTCACCACGGACCGGATGTTCGGCCAGGTGATGTGCCGGAACGCCCGCCATCCGACCGCGCCGTCCAGCGCCCCCGCCTCGTACAACTCCTTCGGGACCGCCTGCAGGCCGCTGTAGAGGATCGCGACGTTGAACGGGATCCCGAGCCAGATGTTCACGCCGATGACCCCGGCGAGCGCGAGCGTGGGGTCGACCAGCCACGGCACGGCGGGCACGCCGAACAGGCCGAGGAACTGGTTGAGCGCGCCGCTCTCCTGGTCGAGCAGCCATTTCCAGACCGCGCTCGACGCGATCAGGGGCAGCAGCCACGGAAGCAGCAACATCGAGCGCAGGAAACCGCTCAACGGGAAGTTGCGTTTGAAGAACAGCGCCAGCGCGAGCCCGATCACGAACTGGAAGGTGATCGACCCGATCGTGAACAGGGCCGTGTTCACCATGGTCGTGGTGAACAGGTAACTCGACAGGATCGTCACGTAGTTGCCCAGGCCGACCCACGGCGCCTGCCCGCTGTAGAAGGTCGAGGTCGTGTACTCCTGGAAACTCATGACGATGTTCTGGACGACGGGATAACCGAAGAACATCGCCACGAAGACGATCGCGGGCAGGGAGAACAACCACGGCGTGGCGCGCCTCAGCAGGTGCGTCCACAAGGTCTTGCGGCGGTCGCCGGCCGCGGCCGTGAGGGTGAGGTTGGCTGAGGTCACCGAGCCACTCCTTTTCGGCGAATTTCGGCGAATTTCGGGCGAAGTCGAAGAAGTTCGAAAGGAATTTGGGTAGGGGTCTTTTCGAGTGGCTACTCGCCCTGCGCCTGCCGCAGTGCCTGCGCGGGAGTCGCCTTGCCGGTCAGGGCGATCTGTACGGCGTTGTAGATCTTCGTCGCCGCTTTGGGCCAGTCGGGCCCGAGAATCGCCGTGCGCGAGCGCGCCGTCTTCACGGTCGTGACGAACGTGGCCATCGCCGGGTTGGCCTTCGCCGCCTCCTCGGCGACGTCCGGATTCGTGGGCACGGTCTGCGTGATCTTCGCCGTTTCGAGCTGGTGCTCCGGCGAGACGAGGCACTTCACGAACTGCCCGGCCTTGGCCATCTTGGCCGTGTTCCCGGTGCGCGGCACGGTGAAGAGCTCACCGCCGAGCGGGGCGACCGTGGGCTGCGAGGCCAGCCGCGTGGGAACGGTGAACGACCCCCATCGCACGTTCTTCTGCTCCTGCAGCGCGGGGATCTGCCACGGGCCGTTGACCACCATCGCGGCCTTGCCCGCCACGAACTGGTCGTTGACGTCGTCCTGGCTCCAGATGATGGAGCTCCTGGAGATCGACCCGTCATTCTGCAGATCGACCAGGAACCGCAACGCCTGTTCGGTGCCCGGCGTCGTGATGTCCTGCTCCGTGCCGCCGTTGCCCCACATGAACGGCAGGAACTGCCATGAGCCCTCGTAGGTGTTGATGGTGCTCATCGCGAAGCCGTAGTGGTCCGGCGTGGTCAGTTTCCTCGCGGTGGCGCGGAATTCTTCCCAGGTTCTGGGCGGTGTCGTGATTCCCGCGGCCGAGAACAGGTCCTTGTTGTAGAAGATGCTGAGGGTGTTCACGGACGGGGCGAGACCGTACAACGTGCCGGCGTAGGTGCCCGCCTTCACCACGCCGGGCACCATGCCCTCGCCGTGCATGCCGTAGTCGCTCAGCGGGGAGAGCGCGCCGGACTCGGCGATCTGCTGCACGTCGGGATTGTCGAGCATCAGCACGTCGGGCAGGGTGCGGGAGGAGCTCTGCTGGAGCACTTTGGGGATCAGGCCGCGGCCGGGGAGGTGGCTGATCTCGATGTCCACGCCGACGCTCTTCGCGCACGAATGGTAGATCGGATCGCGGACCTCGTCGTAGTAGTCCTGGATGGTCAGCGTGTTCGGGGATTCCGTGTCGGAAGAGGCCGTGCCGCCGCACGCCGTCAGGGTGAGGGGGAACAGGGCCGCCGCCGCGACAGCCGCTCTGGGCGCCTTTCCGGAGCGCTTCCGTGTTGTCTCCATGTGCACCACCTGTGGTGGACGGGGGGCTTTGTGGAAAGCAGTCGGGGGAGGGAGGGCATGCGGCTGCGCTCCCGATGAGGAGGATGGGGGGTGTTTTATGGGGCCACGCGTGGTATGGCCGGTCACTGATCAATCAAAGCGCTTAACCGGCGCTCGCTTGTGCAGTATGTTGCGCCGTTCTGTCTGTGATGTCAACAACAAGTTAAGCGTTTTACTCAAGTCGCCAGGGATATATAGTCGCAGTGCTTCGCGTGCCCGCACGAGTTGGGAGGCGGCATCCATGGTCACGATGCGCGACGTCGCCGAGCGGGCGAACGTCTCGATCGCCACGGTCTCCTTCGTGCTCAACGGCACCAAACGCGTCGCCCCCGCGACCCGGGCCCGCATCGAGGCGGCCATCGAGGAGCTCAACTACCGGCGCAACGTCGTCGCCCGCGCCCTGGCCAGTTCGCGCACGCGCATCCTCGCGCTGCTGCACCCGGATCTGGAGTCCCGGCCGAACGCCACGGTGATCCAGTTCGTCATGGGTGCCGCGCACGGCGCTCGCGAGCGCGGTTACGACCTGGTGTTGTGGCCGGTGAACGACGACGAGCAGATGTCGCACCTGCTCGCCGGGGGCCTTGTGGACGGCGTGCTGCTCATGGAGGTGCAGATCCGCGACTCGCGGGTCGAACGGCTGCTGTCCTCCGGGGTGCCGTTCGTGCTGATCGGGCGGACCGAGAACGACGACCTGCCCTACGTCGACATCGACTTCGCCACCACGATCCACCAGGCCGTCGAGCATCTGCGCTCCTACAGCCACCGGAACATCGCGCTGGTCACGCAGCGGACGAAGGCGTCTCCGGGGAACGAGCCCGGCCGCATCATGCGGGTCGAGTCCGCCTACCTCGGCGCCATCGCGCCCCTTGGCGGGCGGCCCGCCGTCATCACGGTGGAGGGCACCTCGGCCGGCGGGCGGGAGGCCGCGAGCACGCTCCACACCGACTTCCCCGAGGCGACGGCCGTGATCCTGGTGAACGAGGGCGCCTCGGCGGGGCTGGCCAAGGGGGTGCGGGCGCTCGGCCGTACCGTGCCGGAGGAGTTGTCGATCATCTCGGCGGCGACCACGCACGAGTTCGGTGAGATGATCGAGCCGGCCCTGACCGTCATGGCGGCGCCGGCCCCCGAGCTGGGGCGTCTGGCCGCGGACGCGCTGGTCGACCAGCTCGAAGGGGTCCCCGCGTCGCCGCACGTCCTCATCCCGTGCACCCTGGTGCCGGGCCAGTCGGTCGGCCCGGCGCACTTATGACCTAGTTGCCCCTGTTTCGTGACAGATGGGCAGAATGAGGAGACCCGACTGTGGCCGCGCTGACGGCCGGTCGGCCTCTACCGGCTCTTCGACCGCCTCTGACTCACCGCTCCAGCACCTTGTCCAGCGCCTCCCGCACGGCGGCGCGAACGGTGGCCGGATCGTCGAGGTCGAAGCCGACCACGAGCCCGTCCCGCAGCAGCAGGAGCACGTCGGCCGTCAGCTCCGCGCCCGGATGGCCCTCCTCGGCCAGCAGGTCGCGGTACAGGTCGCGGTTCCAGCGGCGGTGCTCGGCGATGGCCTGACGCACCGGATGAGCCGGGTCGGGATATTCGGCCGCGGTGTTGACGAAGGCACAGCCGCGGTAGCCGGGCCCGGCGCCGAACTCGCACATGAACGCGAAGATGGCTCGCAACCGCTCGTACGGGGACCCGTCGCGCATCCCGGCCACCATGGCGCGCTGCATCGAACTCTGCGCGCTCACGTAGGCGCGGACCAGGTCGTCCTTGCTCGGGAAGTGATGGTAGAAGGTCGCCTTCGCGACGCCCGCCTCCGCGATGATCCGGTCGATCCCGACCGAGTGGATCCCTTCCGCGTAGAACAGGCGCCCCGCGGTCTCGAGCACGCGGTCGCGTGCCGGGCTCCGGCGGCCTTCCGACGTTTCTGCGCTCACCCTGTTGACGTTAGCAGACAGACCTGTCTATTATCGAGACATTGCCAGACAGACCTGTCTGTCTACTCGTGAAAGGGCACGACATGAGCATCTACACCGCCATCGCCACCTCCGCCGGACGCGACGCCCGCGCGGTCTCCTCCGACGGTCGCCTCGACGTCAAGCTGGCCCTGCAGAAGGAGCTGGGCGGCGACGGCGAGGGCACCAACCCGGAGCAGCTCTTCGCCGCCGGCTACGCCGCCTGCTTCGCCTCGGCGATGCGGCTGGTGGCCGGGCAACAGGGGCTCGATGTCTCGGACGCCGCGGTCACCGCCGAGGTCGGCCTGTCACCCAACGGCAAGGGCGGCTTCCAGCTTGAGGCGACACTCCGCGTCGAACTGCCCGACGGCATCGCGCCGGAGGCGGCCCGCGAACTCGTCGAGGCCACCCACCAGGTCTGCCCGTACTCCAACGCCACCCGCGGCAACATCCCGGTCACCCTGGTCGTCGAGTAGCGCGGCGGACGGACCGGATTTGTCGAGGAATCTCCCGAGGTTAGCGGCGAAGGGGATCACTGTGATCTTCTGGTCCTCGGGGGAGTGGCGTGAGCACACGGTTGGGCCGGTCGCTGCGGACGAGGCTGGCGCTGTTCGCCAGTATCGCGATGGTGCTGCTGAACATCGTCGTCAGCGTGTTCGTGATGTACGGCATCCGCAACGAAGTGGCCGACATCCGGGCACACGAGGTGCAGGGCAGAGCCGTCCACGTACTGCTCATGATCAAGCACGGCAACCTGTCCCGGGACCTGAGGTACGAGGGGCTCGACGCCATCCAGGTGATCGACCCGAGCGGCCGCCCGGTCGCCTGGACGCCCAACCTGGCCGGCCAGCCGCGTCAGACGTCGGCCATCCCCCACAGCGACCAGGCCAACGACTTCCGCGAGTTCTGCGACCTGCCCGCCTTTCCCCGCACGTGCAAGATCGTGGTGGCCGTGGTCGCGTACCAGCCGGAAGGCGACTGGATCATCTACGCCTTCGCCCCCGCGGTCCCCTGGTACGTCAGCCCGCAGTTCATCCTGTTCCAGGTCTGTCTGACCGGGGGGCTGGTCGCCCTGACCTGGTTCGGGGTGTCACGCGTGGTGGCCAAGACGCTCGCGCCGGTCAGCCGCATCACCAGGAAGCTGGCCGAGATCAGCGCGGGCGGCGGCGGGATGAGCATCCCCGTGCCGGAGAACGACGACGAGATCAAGGCCCTGGCCGAGACCGGGAACCAGATGCTCGGGCGGCTGGAGTCGGCGCTGCACCAGCAGCAGGTGGCGATGGAGCGGCAGCGCAGGTTCGCCGCCGACGCCTCGCACGACCTGCGCAGCCCGATCACCGCCGCGCGCGCACAGGTCGAGGACGCCCTGCTGTACCCCGAGGACGCCGACTGGCAGGAGACGGGCAACGAGGTGCTGGACAGCCTGGACCGGCTCCAGGCCATCGTGGCGGACCTGCTCACGCTGACCAAGATGGACGCGGGCGCCCCCGACCGCCGCGAGCCCCTGGACCTGAGCGAGCTCGTCGCCGCCGAGACCGCCAGGCCGCGCTCCAAGCAGGTCGTCACCACCCTGCAGACGGGCGTGGTCGTCACGGGCGACCGGCTGCAACTGGCCCGCCTGCTGACGAACCTGCTGGACAACGCGGAACGGCACGCCGAGTCGAAGATCATCGTGACCTTGCGGCGGCTGGACGGCGAGGTCGTGGCGGAGGTGCTGGACGACGGCGCGGGCATAGCGCCCGACCAGCGGGAGATCGTCTTCGAGCGCTTCACCCGGCTGGACGCCTCACGCAGCAGGGACGCCGGTGGCACCGGGCTCGGCCTGCCCATCGCCCGCGAGATCGCCACGGCCCACCTCGGGACGCTGTCCATCGAGGACTCCGACACCGGTGCGCGTTTCGTGCTGCGCCTGCCGGTTCTGGAGGATTGAGGTCATCGGGGCTGGTAGGCGTACCAGTTGCCCGTCAGCCGCCCCCTTCCCCACGTCCGGAGCGGCGCCGGGACCGTACGGCCCTCGGCGACGGCGACCACGTTCTTCCCCGAGCTGAGGACCGGGGCCGGGGCCTGCGCCGGCCAGCGCAGGACCGGGTAGCCGTCGCAGCCCATCCGGTAGGCGATCATCACCGCGTGCTCGCCGTACACCAGGCAGGGCGGGCGGACGTTCAGGGCGCGCAGGGCTTCGGCGACCTCGACGTCGGACCCCCGCATGGACAGCCGGTGGGAGACGATCTTCTCCAGGGTGAGCCCCTGCAGGACGAACTGGGCGAGCACGCCCGCCGCTGCGAGCCCGGCGGCCGGGCGTCCTTTCAGCGACAAAAGGGCGTGCGCGATGGGGAAGACCAGCAGCGCGTACGCGGGCAGCAGGAAGCGGGGGGCCGCGTAGCCGACCAGGAAGACGTACGGGACGGCCAGCGTCAGGCCGCAGATCGCCGGCAGCGCGCACTCGGGCAGGCGGTCACGGCGGGCGGCGGCGTACAGGCCGAGCAGGACGAGGACGGGGATCGCCAGCCACCACACCAACCAGGGCCAGACGACGGGCCCGCAGTGCGCGGGAGGGCGGCAGAGCAGCGGGCCGTTGAGCGCGCGGATGTGGTCGAGGAGCGTGACGTGCAGACCGGTCTCGTTCGCCGCGCCGGCGGCCTGCCAGCGCGCGGCGAACCCGCCGAACCGCACGTACGCCTCCACGATCCAGTCGGCCCAGCCCACCACCAGCCCCGCCACGAGCGCCACCCCGGCCCGGACCCACCGCCGACCGTCCCCGACCCCGTCCCTGACCTTGTCCCCGTTCCCGTCCAGCGGTGGTCCGGGTCTGATCAGCCGCCATGCGGGCCTGGCCAGCGCCAGCGCGAGCGGCAGGACGAGCCAGATGCTGTCGGGCGGCCGGAGCAGGGCCACGGCGGCCACGCTCACCGCCAGCCCGACCGCCGCACCCCGCCCGCTGTCCGGCCGCGCGCAGCGCAGGAAGCAGCCCACGGCGGCCACCGCGCCGAAGGCCACCCACAAGTTCGGCATGGCCTCGTTCCCGTAGAAGACCGCCAGCCACGTGGAGGCGAACAGCAGGGCCGCGAGGGGCGCCGTCGCGCCGGGACGTATCCGCAGCCAGGTGCCGAACGACACGTACAGCCCCAGGGCGGACAACACGCACAGGTAGACCCGCAGCGCCTCGGTGGAGGAGGTGACCAGCACCACCGGCGCGACGAGCAGCGTAATCCCCCGGGCCCTGGGCGCGATGAACTCGGCCGCGGGAACCCGCGGATCGACCTGGCTGACGTACACGACCTCGTCCCACCCCAGCCCCATCCCGGGAGAGACCGCGATCAGTTGCACGATGCCGTAGCAGAGCGCCACCAGGAGCAGCGCCCACCGCGAACGCAGTGATGTCACCGGCCTGTTCTTAGTGCCGGGCACGGCCCCGGGGGCGGCCACAACGGCGAAAGTATGCCCGCCCATGACTCAGCGGTGGTCCGCCAGGCTGCCCACGGGGTGCTCACCCTCGGTCTGCAGCCGATACTCGTGGCCGGACCGCTCCCGGTTGTCCTCGATGACCCGCTCGGACGGCGCCTTCTCGCCACCCATGATCGCCTCCCGCATCCTCTCGAACCGTTCGTGGGCCGCCCGCACGTAACCGGTGCCCAGGGTGGTGTAGTCGATCTGGGTGGCGAGCAGCTCGCGCAGGTAGGCCTTGTTCGGCTCGAAAGTGACGGGCGCGGGCAGTTCGGGGGCGCACACCTGCTCCGGGTCACGTCCGTCGTGCTTCTTGAACAACTCGGCGGCCAGCCGCAGGTGCTCCAGCTCCATGTTGAGATGCAACTCCCAGATGGCCCTCACCTTGGGGTCGGACTCGGTCTCCATGAACGAGTGGTACAGGTAGCACTCGTTGTACTCGTGGTTGAGCAACCTCTCCCACCAGCTCTCACCCGGGTCCACCAGGGACTCGTAGTGGGTGACGTGCTCCTCCTCGATGAGGCCGATCTCCTGGTAGAGCTGCCGCGCGATCGGCTCCATGTACATGGGGCCGACGTTCATGTAGAAGTTCATCGTCTGCTGCTCGGCCGACATGATCGTCAGAGCGTGCAGTTTGCTGACCGGCGCGGTGTTCTCCCTGTTGTACGGCTCGCGCACGTTGTCCATCGGGTCACGGTGGTGCAGGTGCGCCGGCCGTCCCGGCATGACCTCGGTGAGCCCGTCGACGATCTTCTCGGCCTTGCGGCGCTCGATCATCTCGTACAGGTTGGCGTACCGGTAGAGATGGTCGAAGTCCTCCAGCACCCCGAACTGGTAGGCCTGCTTCAGGTACGCGTCCGGCTCCATCCTGGCGACCCACGCCGTCAGGTCCACCGCCACCTGCTCGTAGGCGATCGTCATCTCCAGCACCGACGACACCCCGGGCAGCAGCCAGCCGACCACTTTCTGCTGCTGCGCCTCGATGTAGCGCACCCGCGCCAACTGCTGCCTGACCTCCAGGTCGGGGCAGTGGCGGGCGAGCCGGTGGCTGAACTGGATCGCCTCCACCTCGATCCCGTTCATCGCGATGACCCGGCACCGCGTGTACGGATCGGCATGGTCGGGATCGATCGGCGTGACGTTCAGCTCCCGCCAATTACGCAGTTGCCCGTCCAGCGGGATGCCCCGCTCCCGCAGTGGATCGAAGGTCATGTGCGTGCGCTCCTTCGCGCCGGTCCGAGAATGTGCCCCATCGAGGGCTTCCCTGCCGGGCCTCTGGCCGCTCCCGCCGAACGCTCCGCTTTCGGTAATGATCACGCCCAAGGGCGGCGCTGCCTGCGGAATGACTGACTCGTCGTAGATCGGGGCATGCATCTCCGGACCAGATTTGCGTGACCGGAGGGAGAGCCACATGGACCAGCGGAGGACCGGCAGCCGGAAGATTCACTCCGCCGAGGGAGAAGTGCCCGCCCGCCTCCGGTGCACCCCTCCCGCCGCCGCTGAGCTGTACGAGATCGCCGTCCTGGACACCACCGGCGGCGACGGGGAGGCGCGCTGGCACACGATCGGCTGGGGCGTGGACCTGGGCGAGGCCGACAGCATCGCCGAGTCGTACGTGACCCGCACGCTGTGCCCGTACGATGAGGCCCGGATCCGCCGCAACGGCCATCTCGTGGGGGTGCACCGCCGACCGGCGTGACCCTGTCTACCGGCGTGACCCCGTCGCCGGCGTGACCCTGCCGGTCAGGCGCTCTTCTGCACGGCCGCGATGGCCTGCTCCACATGGTCGTGCAGCGTCACCGCCCGCCCGGCGCCGGTGATCTCCAGCAGCCGGGCCGGCATCGACTGCAGCGCGGCCAGATGGACGCTGACGCCGTGTGCCCGGGCGAGCGTGGCGGCGGCGAGCAGGACCGCCAGGCCCGAGCTGTCCAGGAAGGTCAGCTGACTCATGTCCATGATCAGATGGTCGTTCAGGTTCCGTCGCTGCCGGTCGATGTAGTCCTCCAGCACGCCGGATGTGGTGGTGTCCACCTGCCCCGTGATGGTGATGATCGTGGCCCCTGACAGGTGGCGACAGGTGAGGTGCACGGGCACTCCCGAGGGTGAGCGGCCGATGGTGACGAACGGTAACCGCGGCGACGCCTGCCGTTGCGGCATACTATAAGCCCGTCGATAGATACCGGAAAGACATTTCGTCATAGGATCTTCAGATAATGAAGAGGCCCAGGCTGTGACCGCTGACCACTCCAGTTGGACGTTCCTCACCCATCACGCGCGAGTGCTCGTGGAGATCGCGAAGGATCCGGGCATCCGGCTGCGCGACATCGCCGTCGGCATCGGCATCACCGAGCGGGCCGTCCAGGGCATCGTGCGCGACCTCTACCAGGCCGGCTACCTCACTCGCGACCGGGTCGGGCGGCGCAATCACTACAGCCTCAACCTCGAGCAGCACTTTCGTTATCCGACGGAGGCCGGCATGCCCGTCCGCCTCCTGATCGACCTGTTCGCCGAGCACGACCTGCCGGACGGAGACACTCAGTAGGCGGTCGCCCGGAAGAGGAAGGAGGCCCAGGAGCGGTAGGGCCGCCAGGTCTCGGCCAGCCTCCGGTAGGCGGACGGGGCGGTGTCCTCCGGCAGCCCGTAGGCCTCGCGCAGGATCCCGAAGAGCCGCGGTTCGTCACCCGGGAACGCGTCCGGCACGCCCGCGCCCCTGATCAGGATCAGGCCCGCCGAGAACGGCCCCACACCGGGCAGGCCGCGCAGCTCGGCCAGGGCCTCCTCCGGGGCGAGCGAGCGCAGATGCTCGGTGGTGAGCACGCCATCGAGCGCCGCCCTGGCCAGCCCGCGCAGCCACTCCTCCTTCTGGACGGGAAGTCCGAGGCCGCCCGCGTCCACGAGCGAGACGGGCGGCGGGAAGGCCGGGTAGGGCCGCCCGTCCACGACGACCTGCGCGCCGTGGCGTTCCGCGATGCGCTGCTTGATCCGGGAGGCGATGAGCATCGACGAGCGTTGCACGATCACCGCCCAGCACGCCGCCTCCCACGGGCTCCAGAAGCACACCGGCCGCAGCCCCGGCCGCGCCCGCTGCAGGTCGCCGAGCACCGGGTCGGCCGCACCCACCTCGGCGAACCCGGCTCCGTCCACGTCGAGCGAGAGGATGCGCGCCACCTCGCCCCGGATCCCGGGCCCGGCGGCCCGCGTCGTGGTGACGGCGACCCCGCCCGGCGCGGCCGTCACGCTCACGCCGATCGGCCGCCAGTCGGACTCCGCGCAGTAGGCGAAGCGCAGCGCCCGGCCGTCGGAGGGCAGCGCGCTGGTGGCGGGCCAGTCCTCGACGAAGCGCAGCGAGTCGGCGAAGTCGAACGGGCCTTCTGCGGTGAGCGTGAATCCGTGCGTGGTCATGCGCGTATGGTAGGCAACCCCGCCGACAACGCCCGACCTGCCCGGCGCGAATCCGGTCGTGGGTCACCACTGCCTACCTGGCCACTCCAGCCGGTGGAGCGGGTTCAGAGCCGGCAGCTGATCTCCATGCCGTCCTCCACGGGGAAGGTGACGCTCTGGTATCCGTTGGCCGGGTCGCGGACGTAGTCGAGATAGGGCCGCAGGCTGTCCAGGTTGACGTCGTCGGCGACGACGAGCGTGCCGGGGGCGAGCCGGGGCTCCAGCAGGCGCAGCACGGGCAGGCAGAGATTCTTCCAGCCGTCCAGCAGGACGAACTCCGGCGGGTCCGCGAGGCCGGCGAGGGTGTCGCGGGCGTCCCCCTCCAGCACGGTGATCAGGTTGTCGAGGCCCGTCTCCGCGAACGTCCGGCGGGCCGCGGTGATCTTGTCCTTGCTCATCTCCGTGGTGACGACGCGTCCGGCGCCGTTGTCGCGTACGGCGGCGGCCAGGTAGAGGGTCGAGATGCCGTACGAGGTGCCGAACTCGACCACCGTGGCCGGGCGGGTGGCCCTGACCAGGTTGTACAGCAGCTTGCCGCCGTCGGCGGAGATCGGCATGTAGATCGCGGCCAGCGCGTCGGCCAGCTCCTGGGCCGTCGTCGCCCCGTCCTCGACCACCTGGTCGGCGTCGTGGGCCGCCGCGTTGAACATCCGGGTGAGAGCCTGTGCCACTCGCGGGTCGGCGAGCGTGTTGGTGTAGGTCATGACCCCTAGAGTAGACGCAACGTCGCGTCTACTCTAGGGGTATTCTGGTGACATGCGACGTCATCACGGCAACCGGCACGGGCGCAGCGAAGAGGCCCGCCAGGCGGTGCTGGAGGCCGCCGACGACCTGCTCGCCGAGAAGGGCTTCGCGGGCTTCACCATGGAGGGCCTCGCGACCAGGGCCGGGGTCGCCAAGCAGACCGTCTACCGCTGGTGGGGCAGCAAGACCGCGGTGCTCATGGACGCGTTCGTCACGGACATGGCAGAGGAGCTGACGCCACCCGACTTCGGCGGCCTCGCCCTCGACCTGCCCGCCTACCTCGCCCGGCTGGCCCATGTGCTGAGCGGGACCGACACCGGGGCCGTCTTCAAGGCCCTGATCGCCCAGGCCCAGCACGATCCGGCCTTCGGGGCGGAGTTCCGGGCCCGGCACATCGACGAGCAGCGCCGCCGCGACCGGCTGCCGCTCGAACGGGCGGTGCGACGGGGCGAGCTGCCCGCCGACCTCGACGTGGCGGCCGAGACCGACCGGCTCGTGGGGCCCCTCTACTACCGCGTCCTGGTCACCGACGAGCCGGTCGGGCCCGGCTACACCGACCGGCTCGCGGAGGACTTTCTGCGCCGCGTCAGCGGGCCGGGTTGATCTGGGCAGAAGAGCTCAGCGCCGCGGCGAACCAGTCGAGCGCGGGGGTGAGGCTGTCAGGGGGTGGCCAGCCGTTGATCACGGCGAGCAGGCTCACGTACCGTTCCCTGCGGGGGTCGTTGGCCTCCTCCAGCCGGGCGAGCAGGGAGGGGCCGTCGACTCCGCAGGCGTCGACGAGCGCCGTGACGTACGGCTCTGCCTCGGGGGAGGCCGGGTCGACGCCGGCCGCCAGGGCGGGGACGGCGTGGTCGCGGGCCAGTGCGGCGGGGTCAGGGCGCAGCCCGGTCTGCTGCCAGCGGTCGGCCAGGCGGCGCAGGCGGGCGCGGAAGTCCTGGTCGCGGGAGAGCTCGGCCAGTTCGACCCACGCCTCCACCTGCTCCGGCTCGGGGTCGTCCGGCAGTTCGGGGGTCATCGACGCGGCGAAGCCGGCGTTGAGGTCCCCGAACGCGGCGGCGAGGAAGTCGCCGATCAGGCGCTGGCGCTCCTCTTCCGACAACTTGGCGAGTTCGTGCATCAGGTTGGTCTCCTCAGGGGTGGAACCGTGCCTGGCCACCGCCGTCAGCACCGCGCGCCGCAGCTTCAGCGTGCGGATCTGGGCCCGCAGGGCCTCGGCGTGCGCCGCGGCGACCTCGGGGAGCGAGATCTCCCGGTCCACGACCCGGCGGATCGTGGGCAGGTCCAGGCCGAGGTCGCGCAGCGTGCGGACGAGGTCCAGGCGGGCGGCGGCGGCGAGGTCGTACAGGCGGTAGCCGGCCGGGCTGCGGCCGGTGGGGGGCACGATCCCCTGATCGGAGTAGAACCGGATGGTCTTGACCGTCAGCCCGGTGCGCCGGGCCAGGTCGCCGATCGAGTAGAGCGTGTCCCCGTCCATGGCTCCTACTCTCGCGTCTCCCCTGACTGGAGACTCAAGAGGCGGCGTAGAACAGGCTCGGATCGCCCGCCAGAGACGCCTTGACCCTGGCGCTCCACTCGTCCACGACGACCTCGATGTGGCCCGCCTCCACACCGTCGAGCGCGGCGCGGGACACCTCGGCGGGGTCGATCGCGTCGCCCTCGTACCCGGACCTGGCGAGCATGTCGGTGGCCGCGGCGCCCAGGTGCACGCCGGTGACCAGGGTGCCCTGGCCGCGGAGCTCCAGGCGGACGCCGTTGGTGAGGCTCCACTCGGCCGCCTTCGCCGCGCTGTAGGCGTTGGACCCGTCGTAGGAGAACCACGACAACGCCGACAGGACGTTCACGATCGCGCCGCCGCCGCCCGCGCCGAGGATGGGGGCGAACGCGCGCACCATGCGGAGCGTGCCGTAGTAGTGGGTGTCCATCTCCAGGCGAATCTTGTCCAGGTCGGCATCGATGAGGTTCGCGTACGTGGCACTGCCGGCGTTGTTGATCAGCAGGGTGACGTCCTGGGCGGCCTCGGCCGCCGCCGTCACCGCCGCGGGGTCGGTGATGTCCAGCTTCAACGCCTCCACGCCGGGGATGTCGACGAGTTCGGGGTTCCGGGCGGTCGCGTACACCTTCTTGGCGCCTCTCTCCAGCAACTGCTGGACGAAGTGACGGCCGATGCCGCGGTTGGCGCCGGTCACGAGGGCTACGGAGCCGGAAATCTGCATGGCTGCCTCCTGGCAGTTCTCAGGTGTTCGTCGTTCGCGGCTACGCTAAGACCTGACGTTGACGTCAGAGGCAAGGATTGTGAGGGGGATCACCATGCGCATCGGCGAACTCGCCGCCCGCACGGGAGCGAGCGTGCGGGCGCTGCGTTACTACGAGGAGCAGCACCTGCTCGGCTCGGAGCGCAGTCAAAGTGGGCAGCGGGTCTACTCGGAGAGCGCGGTCGAGCGGGTGTGGCTGATCCAGCAGCTCTACGCGGCGGGGCTGGCCAGCCGGTCGATCGAGCCGCTGATGCCGTGCGTGGTGTCAGGCGAGGTGACGCCCGAACTGCTCGAACGGCTGCGGGCGGAGCGGAACCGCATCGACACGAAGATCGGCGACATGGTGAAGACCCGCGGCAAGCTCGATTCCATCATCGACGCGGCCGCCGCGGCGGCCCACGAGGGCAAACCCTGCCCGAGGTGAGGAGTTCCGGGAGCGGGGGCGGACGAGGTGGGTAAGATCCGGGCGTGAACGGGCCGGGTGACGCGGCTCAGGCGTCCAGGCGGGTCGTGCCCGGCGCCCGAAGGAGGAGTCGCGTGGAGACCGCGTACGTGCTCGGAGGCGGCGGTGTGCTCGGCGCGCACGAGGTCGGCATGTTGCGGGCGCTCGACGAGGCCGGCATCCGTCCCGATCTCGTGGTGGGCACCTCCGTCGGGGCGCTGAACGGCGCGGTCATCGCCGCCGCCCCCGCCGAGGCCGTGGCCAGGCTGACGGACTTGTGGCGGTCCGACATCGTCCGCACGGCCTTCGCCGGCTCCTGGGTGACCCGGCTGTCCACGCTGGCCAAGACGCGCACCCACCTGCACCCGAACGGCCCGTTGCGCGGCGTTCTGAGCGAGACCGTGCGGGTCGAGCGGATCGAGGAGCTGGAGGTGCCCTTCCAGTGCGTGGCGGCCTCGGTCGAGCGCGCGGCGGCCCACTGGTTCACCGGCGGGCCGCTGGTGGAGGCGGTGCTGGCCTCGTGCGCGGTGCCGGGGCTGCTGCCGCCCGTGGTGATCGGCGGCGAGCACTTCTACGACGGCGGGCTGGTGCACAGCATCCCGATCGGGCGGGCCGTGCTGCTCGGGGCCAAGCGCGTCTACGTGCTGCACGTCGGCAGGATCGAGCGGCCGCTCTCCCCGCCCAGGCGATTCTGGGAGGTGGGCATGGTGGCGTTCGAGATCGCCAGGCGGCACCGGTTCGCCGAGGACCTGGCCACGCTGCCGCCGGGGGTCGAGGTGCACGTGTTGCCCGCGGGGGTGACCGAGGCGGTCTCCCCGCTGCGCTATCGCGACGTGTCGCAGATCTCGGCCTCGATCGAGCGGGCGTACGTGGCGTCTTCCCGCTACCTGCGGAACAGGGCAGGATGAAAGCACATCATCGAGGGAGGCCACGGTGCTTCCACCACGAATTTTCCGCAGACTCGTCCTGGCTCCTCTGGTCATCGTGGCGACCGTGTTCATGCTGGTGACGTTGCCGTTCTGGCTCGTCGTCACGGCCGCCGCGTCTCTTCGGCTGCCTCCGCCGCAGCGCAGGGGTGCCAGGTTCGTCTGGTTCGGGGTGGTGTGGCTGACGCTGGAGTCGGCCGTGCTGATGGCCTGCCTGTGGTTGTGGGTGGCGGGCGGGGCCCGGCGTCAGGAGCGGCACTACGGGCTGATCCGGTGGTTCCTGCAGAAGGTGTACGCGGCCGCGGTGCGGATCTTCCGGCTGACCATGGACATCGAGGAGCCGGAGCTGACGGCGGACGAACGTTCTGCCCGGCTGACCCGCCCGATCATCGTGTTGTCCCGGCACGCGGGACCAGGCGACTCCTTCTTGCTGATCTATCACCTCCTGGCCGGCTACCAGCGGCGGCCGCGCATCGTCATGAAGGCCGCCCTCCAGTACGACCCCTCGCTCGACGTGGTCATCAACCGGCTGCCGAACGCGTTCGTCCCCCGCAAGTCCGGACAGACCCGCATCATCGACGAGATCCGCCGCCTCTCCGCGACGATGGAGGACCAGGACGCCCTGGTGATCTTCCCCGAGGGCGGCAACTTCACCCCGCGCCGGCGGCGGCTGGCGATCAGGCGGCTGGAGGAGAAGGGGCTGGCCGAGGAGGCGAAGCGGGCGCGCGGCATGGACCACCTGCTCCCGCCCCGCCCGAACGGGGCCATCGCGGCCATCGAGGCGTGCCCTTCCGCCGATGTCATCTTCGTGGCGCACACGGGGCTCGACGATCTGATCACGATGGGGGATGTCTGGCGCAAGCTGCCCCTGAGCGCTCACATCACCGCGAAGTGGTGGCGGGTGCCCGCCGACCAGGTGCCCACGGCCAGGGAGGAGCGGATTCGCTGGTTGTACGACCACTGGGAGCAGATCGACTCCTGGATCAGCGCCCAGCGCCTGGCCCGCACCCCCTAGGCGGCCGGCGCTCCCGGTGGCAGGGTGGGCAGGCCGCGCGGTGGGCCGTGCCGGATGAGGCCGAGCAGCGCGTCCGTGTCCATGTGCTGTTCCACCAGGTCTCCCAGCGCGTCGAGCCGTTCCTCCCGCAGCTTGGCGAAGTCGGTCGCGGGGTCGGGGACGAAGGCGCGCCCGGCCCGCGTGGCCACGTCGGCCAGGAAGGCGCGGCGGAAGCCGTCGTTCTCCAGGGCCCCGTGCCAGGTGGTGCCCCAGACGTTCCCGGCCCGGCAGCCGTCCAGGAAGGGCTCGCCGCCTTCCACCGACGCCACCCCGTGGTGGATCTCGTACGCCCGCACCGCCTGCCCGTACGCCATCCCCTCGGGCCTGGCCAGCCGCTTGTCCGGCCCGAACGTGACCCGTACCGGCAACATCTCGAGCCCCTCGACCCGGCCGGCCCTCGACTCGACGTCGTCCACGATCTCGCGCCCGAGCATCTGGAACCCGCCGCAGATCCCGAGAACGGGCCCCGTCCGCGCACGGATCGCCGCCGCCAGGCCGCGCTCGCGGAGCCAGGCGAGGTCGGTGACCGTGGCGCGGGAGCCGGGCAGCACCACCAGGTCGGCGTCGTCGAGTTCGGCCGGATCGCTCACGAAACGCACCACGACCCCCGGCTCGGCGGCCAGCGCGTCCACGTCGGTGAAGTTCGAGATGCGCGGCAGCCGTACGACCGCCACCCGCAGGGTCTGCCTGCCGTGCGGCCCGCGTACCGGGATCCGGCGGCTGTCCAGGTCGAGCGAGTCCTCGACGTCCATCCAGAGCCCGTCGAGCCAGGGGAGCACCCCGTACACCTCCCGCCCGGTCAGCCGTCGGAGCTGGTCGAGGCCGGGTTCCAGCAGTTCCTTCGCACCGCGGAACTTGTTCACGACAAATCCGGAAATGTGGGATTGGTCGGCATCGTCGAGGAGGCCCACCGTGCCGTAGAAGGCGGCGAACACCCCGCCCCTGTCGATGTCGCCGACCACGATCACGGGCAGGTTCGCCGCCCTGGCCAGGCCCATGTTCGCGATGTCCCCGCGACGCAGGTTGATCTCGGCCGGGCTGCCCGCCCCCTCGCACACCACCACGTCGTACTGCTTCCGCAGCCGCCCGAGCGCCTCCAGCGCCGTGGCGCGCAGCAGGTCCTTCAGCGCCCCGTACTCCATGGCGTCCACGTCCGCCACCGGCCTGCCCATGAGCACGACCTGGCTGCGGCGGTCGCTGCCCGGCTTGAGGAGGATCGGGTTCATGTCGGCGACGGGTTCGAGGCCGGCGGCCTGCGCCTGCACGGCCTGGGCCCGGCCGATCTCGGCCCCGTCGGCGGTGACGTACGAGTTGAGCGACATGTTCTGGGCCTTGAACGGCGCGACCCGCACGCCCCGGCGGGCCAGCCAGCGGCAGATCCCGGCCGTGACCACGCTCTTGCCCGCGTCCGACGTGGTGCCCGCGACGAGTAGTGCCCCCTTGACCATGCGATCACCGTATCGGAGCGGAATAGCGGGAAATTTCGCTGTAACCACCCATTTACGAACGCTGTGACTTCTGCCACAGTGGCTAGAACATTCCCCTAGAACGTAATTCTAGATTCCCCTACGGAAAGGGTGGGCATGGTCGGGACGTTCGGTTCGCCACGTACGGGCACCATTGACGCGCAGTCTCGAGCGCCATTCGGCTGGGCACCCCTGGTGGTGCTGTTCATCGTCGGACTGGTGGACCGGATCGAGCACAACCTCCTGTCCGGAGTGCTCCCGCTCATCCAGCGGGAATGGGGATTCAGCGACACCGCGGCCGGCTCCATCCCGACGGCCGCCGCCCTGGCCGCCGCCCTCGTGGCGCTGCCCGCCGGCTACCTGGCGGACCGCTTCAGCCGTACGCGCATCATCGCGGTCGTCGTCTTCTGCTGGGCCATCGCCACCCTGGGCTCCGGCCTGGCCACCGGCTTCGCGCTCTTCTACCTGATGCGGGTGCTCCTGGCGGCGGCCGAGAACATCGACAACCCGGCCGCCGGCAGCCTGCTCGCCGACTACTACCCGCCCACCAGCCGCGCCAAGGCGTACGGGCTCACGCGCGTCACCACGTACCTGGGCGGCGTCGGAACCCTGCTCGGCGGGGTGCTGGCGGAGGCGTTCGGGTGGCGTACGGCGTTCCTCGTCATGGTCGTGCCCGGCGTGCTCACGGCGCTGCTCGTCTGGTTCCTGCGCGAGCCGCGCCGCGGCGAGCTGGACCGGCTGGTGGCCGCCGGCGAGACGCCGCCCGCCACGACGGAAGCCCAGGTCAAGCCGCCGTTCTGGCGGCAGTTCCGCCAGGTGGTGGCCATCCCGACGCTGATCTTCGTCTGCGTCGGCCTGGCCCTCCTCAGCCTCGGCCTGGCCGGCATCTTCTACTGGCTGCCCACGCTCATGGTGCGCGGCTACGGCGTCGGCGTGGGCGCGGCCGGGTCGCTCAGCGGCCTGATCACCATCGCGGGCACGCTGACCGGCACCCTGGTCGGCTCGTGGCTGGGCAGGAAGTGGCACGGCACCCGCAAGGGCGGCCGGCTGCTGGCGGGCGGCGGCGGCATCACGGCCGGCTCCGTGGTGCTGGCCGTCGCGCTGTCCACGGAGTCGGTCGGCGCGCTGACGGTCCTGGTGCTGATCGCCTGCTCGCTGATGTCGATCGCGATCCCGAACATGACGGCATGCCTGGCCGACGTGGTGCCGGCCGCCTCGCGCGGGCTCGGTTTCGCCGTCCTGCAGCTGCTCCTCACGGCCGGCGCCGCGTTCGGCTCGCTGGTCGTCGGCATCGCCTCGGACGAGTTCGGCTCGCTGCTGACCGGCATGTACATCCTGGTGGTCCCCATGGTCGTGGGCGGCCTGCTCACGCTCGGGGCCAGGGCGTCGTTCGAGCGGGACGCGGGCAAGGTCCTCCAGGACGCCCGCCTCTGAGCCTCAGCCCTGCGGCGGTGTGCGCCGCTCCTGCTCCTCCGGGGTCTGGGGCGGCGGCGGCTGCTGCTGCTGTTGTTGTTGCTGCTCCTGGCCCCCACCGCCGTAGCGGCGTTGCACGGAGTCCACGCCCTTGGTGATCTGTTCGTCGTACTTGTGCCCGGTGCGTTCCTTCACGAACTCCTCGGCACGGTCGAGCACCTGGTCGGTCTGCTTGGAGTGCCCTCTGGCCAGATTCTCGGCCTTCTTCAGCCATTCTGCGATGCGGCTCATGACACGTCTCCGTTCTTCAGACTTCCTTCGCCCCCTACCCGTGTCACCTCGGATGATGTTTGACCTGCGCTTTGCCGGGATCCGGAAGCGAGGCGGGGAGCAAGCTGCCGAAACCGCCCGGTGACGCGCGGGCCGGCCCGGCGGGACGATGCGGCCATGACAGCAGTGGTGCAGGCCGAAGGGCTGACGAAGTACTACGGCAAACGCCGGGGGCTGGAGGATCTCACGCTCGACATTCAGCCGGGCGAGATCTTCGGCTACCTCGGTCCCAACGGCGCGGGCAAGACCACGACGATCCGGCTCCTGCTCGACGTGATCAGGCCCACCCGCGGCTTGGTACGCGTGCTCGGAGGCGGTCCGCGCGAGCCCGCGGTCCGCGCGAGAATCGGCTACCTGCCAGGCGACCTGGTCCTGGAGAGCCGCGACAGGGCCATCGACTACCTGCGCTTCCTGGGCCGGATACGCGGCGGCGTGCCCATGTCCCGCGTCGAGGCCCTGGCCGACCGCTTCGACGCCGACCTGTCGGTGCCGATGCGCAAGCTCTCCAAGGGCAACAAGCAGAAGATCGGGCTGATCCAGGCGTTCATGCACGAACCGGAGTTCGTCATCCTGGACGAACCGACCATGGGGCTGGACCCGCTGGTGCAGCAGGAGTTCCTCGCGCTCGTCCGCGAGGTGCGCACGTCAGGGCGCACGGTCCTCATGTCCTCGCACGTCCTGGCCGAGGTGGAGAGCGTCTCCGACCGCGTCGGCATCGTCCGCGCCGGCCGCCTGGTGGCCGTGGAGAACGTCGCGGTGCTGCGCGAGAAGGCGGTGCGCCGGGTCGAGCTGCACTTCGAGTCGCCCGTGCCGCGCGCCGCGTTCGAGGGGCTGCCCGGCGTACGCGACCTGCGCGTGGAGGGGGCCGGCGTGCGCTGCACGATCGACGGCCGGCCGGACGCGCTGATCAAGGCCGCGGCCCGGTTCACCGTCGTGCACCTCGTCAGCGCGGAGCCCGACCTGGAGGAGATCTTCCTGACGTACTACAGCGACGAGGAGGCGTCCCGATGATCGCCAGAAGCCTGCGTGACAGCCGGCGGTCGCTCATCTGGTGGACCACCGGCATCAGTGCCTTCATCGCGTTCTACCTGCTCATCTACGGCAGCGTGAAGGAGAACCCGGAGGTGTACGGGCCGGCGATGCTGGCCAAGTTCCCCGGCCCGATGCGCGACCTCATGGGCGGTCTGGACGACCTGACCTCCGGCGCCGGCTACCTGCAGTCGGTCGTCTACCAGCTCTTCGTCCCCATGCTCTTCGTCGCGTGCGCGACGCTGATGGCCAACCGGGCGCTGGCCGGGCCTGAAGAGAGCGGCACGCTCGAACTCGTCGTCACGCTGCCGGTGGACCGGCGGCGGCTGGTGCTCGACAAGTTCGCCGGGCTGGCCCTTTCCATGCTGCTGCTCTCCGTCGTGACGCTGCTGGTCACCGCGGGGATGGTCGCGGTCATGGATGCCGGGGTGCCGTTCGGCCGGATCCTCGCGGGGCACACCGGCGTCTTCCTGCTCGGGCTGTTCTTCGGCACCGTGGCCCTGGCCGTCGGAGCCGCCACCGGGCGCAGGCTCGTCGCCTCGGCCGTGGTGGGGGTGTGGGTGGTCGCCGGGTACGCGGTCGTCACGGTGGGACGTTCCATGGAGGCGATCGCCTGGCTGAAGTGGGTCTCGCCGTTCCACTACTACACCGAGGGCAGGCCGATCTATGAGGGTTTGCCGGTCGGGGACTATCTTGTCCTGGCGGGGGCGACGGCCGTGCTCGCGCTCACCGCGCTGCTCGCCTTCGACAGGCGTGACGTAGGAGTCTGATGGCCATCTCCGAACTGCCCGCCGACCTGCTGGACGGGCATCGGCAGCGGCTGGCCGAACACGCGGCGACGGGCCGATTATTCAGCCGCGAGTCACTGGACGCCTACCGCGCCGCCGGGACCAGGGCCGCCGAGCTGGGAGTGCCGCTGCGATCCCTGGTGGACACCGCCCTCGCCGCCGGCGAGGGCCTGCCCGCGGTGCTGCCCGCGCTGCGCATGGCGGTGTCGGCGCTCATGGAGGGGTACGAACAGGCGCAGCTCGCCGCCCTGCGCCAGGAGGAGAACGCGCGCAGGGAGTTCGTGGACGACCTGCTCCAGGGACGGGCCGAACGGCTGGCGGAGCGGGCCGAGCACTTCGGGCTCCGGCTGGCCGAGTCGTACGTGGTCGCCGTGGCCCGCGGCCTGCGCGACGGTGACCAGGACCGGATCGAGCGGGACCTGATCGCCAGGTTCGGCTCGCACAACGTGCTGGTGGCCGTACGAGACAGCCTCCTGGTCTGCGTGGCCCCCGCCACCCTGACGGCCGCCGTGGGGGAGTTCACCCATCACGTACGCACCCGCTT
The DNA here is from genome assembly GCF_042656245.1 of Nonomuraea insulae. Lineage (NCBI taxonomy): Bacteria > Bacillati > Actinomycetota > Actinomycetes > Streptosporangiales > Streptosporangiaceae > Nonomuraea > Nonomuraea insulae. The sequence goes on along the minus strand of NZ_JBHSPA010000023.1, from coordinate 131,937 downwards.
CCCGTCCGGCTGGCGCGTCGGGGTGGGGCGTGCCCAGCGGGGGCCAGGGGGAGTGGTGGCCTCCTACCGGGAGGCGGCCCAGGCCCTGGAGCTGGCCGACGGGCTCGGCCTCACGCTCGACGTCGTCAAGGCCGCCGACCTGCTGGTCTTTCCCGTACTGCTGCGCGACAGGAGCGCCATCGAGGACCTGGTGACCAGTGTGCTGAACCCGCTCCTGGAGGCGAGGGGCGGTCACGAGCCGCTGCTGGAGACGCTGGAGGCCATCTTCGCCTCACACGGCAACCAGACGGCCGCGGCCCGGCGGCTGGGGGTGAGCGCGCGGGCGGTCACGTACCGGCTGGAACGCATCCGCCGCCTGACCGGCTTCTCCCCGGACGACCCGACCCAGCGCTTCACCCTGGAAACGGCCGTCCTGGGCGCCCGCCTGCTCGGCTGGCCCAAAGGCTTCCCACGCTGAGCCCGCGGAACGCCCGTACACGGGTGCGGGCCGCCGGTTCAGTCGCTGACGGCGAGCCGCACCCTGGACGGTTGTCGTTCAGTTGCTGATGGCGAGCCGCAGCCCGGACGGTCGTTGGTTCAGTCGCTGACGGCGAGCCGCCACCCGGATGGTTGTCGGTTCAGTCGCTGACGGCGAGCCGCACCCCGAACCCGACGATCACCACTCCGGTCAGCCGATCGAGAACCCGCCGCACCGCCGCCGAGCGCAGCACCCCGCTCATCAACGACGCGGCCCCGATCAGCACCGCACTCCACACCAGGCCCTCCACCACGTGCACCCCGGCCAGCGCCAGCCCCATGACCGCATGCGGCGCCGCCACGGGGATGAACTGCGGCAACATGGCCACGTAGAACGCCCCCACCTTGGGATTGAGCAGGTTCGTGACCAGCCCGCGCCGGAACCCCTTCCAGAACCGCACCTCCTGCCGCTCCGGAAGGTCCTGCGGGGCGCTCCTGGCCAGGACCATGCGCAACCCCATCCACACCAGGTACGCCGCCCCGGCCCACCGCAGCACGTCGTAGGCCAGTTCCGAGGCCGCCAGCAGCGCCGACAGGCCCGCCGCGGTGAGCACACCCCAGGTCAGCGTGCCGAGCTGGATGCCCAGCGTCACCCCCCAGGCCGGACGGCGCCCGGCCAGCAGGGACGTACGCAGGATAAGGGCCGTGTCGAGGCCGGGCGTGAGCGTGAGCAGCGCGACCACGGCGGCGAACGACCAGATCGATCCGGCGATGTCCGTGCACGTCACGGTATGAGGAGCAGCTTTCCTGTCGTACGGCGGGCCGCCAGGTCCTCGTGGGCCTGCCGCGCCTCCGCCAGCGGGTAGCGGTGCGAGACGTTGATCGAGAGCTGACCGGCGGCGATCCAGCCGAACAGGTCGGAGGCGCGCTGCAACAACTCCTTCCGCTCGGCGACGTAGTGGACGAGCGTGGGCCTGGTGAGGAAGAGCGAGCCCTGCTTGTTGAGCGTCTGGGGATCGATCGGAGGCACCGGGCCGCTGGCGGCGCCGTACAGGGCCATGAGGCCGCGCGGGCGCAGCGCCTCCAGCCCGCCGTCGAAGGTGGCCTTGCCGACGCCGTCGTACACCACATCGATCTTGCCCCGCAGCGCCTGCGCGAAGTCCTCGTAGCGCAGCACCTCGTCGGCCCCCGCCTCCCGGGCCAGCTTCTCCTTCTCGCTGGTGGAGACCGTGCTGTACACCTTGGCGCCCCTGAGCTTGGCGAGCTGGATCAGCAGTTGCCCCATGCCGCCCGCCCCCGCGTGGACGAGCGCCTGATCGCCCTGCTTGACCTCGTACGTGGAGTGCGTCAGGTAGTGCGCCGTCATCCCCTGCAACATCGCCGCCGCCGCCACCTCGGCCGGCACGGCCTCCGGCACCGGCACCACCCGATCGGCCGGAACCACGGCCTTCTCGGTGTAGCTCCCGAGCACGCTCGCCCACGCGACGACGTCACCCACGGCGACGCCTTCCACCCCCGCGCCGACCGCCGACACTGTCCCAGCGGCCTCGGAGCCGATCGGGGTGGGCAGATTGAGCGGGTACGCGCCGGAGCGATGGTAGATGTCGATGAAGTTGACCCCGCTGGCGGCGACATCGACCACGATCTCACCCTCACCGGGTGCCGGATCGGGCCGCTCGACGTATTCGAGAACCTCTGGGCCGCCTGGGGCGGAGACGATGATGGCATGCATGCCCATAGTCAACCCCCGTCCCGGCAGGCGATGCCACCCGGGGCGGGAGTTTCACGCGTCCACTTCATTCGGCTGCAGGTCACCGGACGCGGGTCGATGGTTCGGGTGTGGGTCGCCCAGGAGGCGGGTCGATGGTTCGGGTGCGGGTCGCCCAGGAGGCGGGTCGATGGTTCGGCTGTGGGTCACCAGGCGCGGGCCGATCGTTCGGGTGTGGGTCACCAGGCGCGGACCGGCGGGAGCCCTGGTTCAGAGCCCGAGCAATGTCGTCACCCTCTCGGCCAGGTCGTCCTCGGTCATCGTGGTGTCGACCCCGATGGCACCGAGTTCGAGCTCCCGCACGTCGTCGCGGAGACGCTGGGTGAACATCTGGTCGCGTTCGAGCAGGTTGCGCAGTGCCCTCTCCGGATCGCTGGTCTTCTCGGCGATCTTCCACATCGAGCCCCGGCTGCCGAACGCGGCCAGGCGGAAGTCATGCGTCGGCAGCAGCCAGACGGCGTGGCCGGGCGTGGCGAGAAGGGGCCTCACGAGATGTGGCAGCAGCCGGAACCCCTCGACGACCACCCCGGGTTGCGCCGGAAGACGGAGGAGATCTTCAACGATCAGACCGAAGCCCTCGCCCCTGTACCAGTGGAAGGTCTCCAGCATGGTCTCCGGAGATCGGTTCAGCCACCGCTCGTCCATGTCCATGGCCATGAACTCGCTCAGGTGCGGGGCGTCCTCGCGGGTGCTTCGGCGGGCGTGATCCGACATCACCTCGTCGGTGTCGTACAGGCGTAGACCGTGCCGGGCCGCCAGGCGACGGGCGATGGTCGACTTGCCCCCACCGGTGCCGCCACCGATCCAGTAGACGTGCCTGAGGCGGGCGCGTAGCGCTTCGACATCGGCGATTTCTTCACGTTGATCCGGTCGCATTGTCGCGGACAGCACCTCCGACTGCATGATGTGGTCCCGCTGGTCCCGCTGGTCCCGCTGGTTCAGCCGGTTCAGCCGGTTCAGCCGGATCCGCTGGTTCAGCCGGACCCGCAAACGCCAGCAAAGCACGGACGACCGAGCGTGGTCGGTCTGTGGGGTCAGCCGATGCGGGCCAGGGCGCCTGCTTCCAGGGCTACCCAGATGGCGCCGTCAGGTCCGACGGTCAGGCCGTGTGGTTCGGCCTTTGCCTCGTCGCTCGGCAGGGCAGGGAGCGGGTGCTCGTCGATGACGCCGTCGGTGGTGATGCGGCCGAGGCGGTTGGCGGCCCACTCCGTGAACCAGAGGGCGCCGTCCGGGCCCGTGGTGATCGCGTGGGGGCGCGCGGCCCGATCGGGAAGGGGGTATTCGGTGATCGTTCCCTTGACGTCGATCCGGCCGATCTGACCGGCGCCGATCTCCACGAACCAGAGGGCCTGGTCGGGGCCCAGCGTGATCCCCACCGGCGCGGCGCCCTCCGTGGGGAGGGGGTGGACGCTCACCTCGCCCGACAACGAGATGCGCCCGATGGCGTTGCCCTGGTTGAGCGTGAACCAGAGGCCGTCGTCGGGCCCCGCCGTGATGAACGACGGCATGCCGCCCTCCACCGGCACCTCGAACTCGGTCACCACCCCATCGGCCCCGATCCGCCCGATCCGCCCGGTCTCCATCTGGGTGAACCACATCGCCCCATCCGGCCCGGCGACGATCCCGTACGGAGAGCTCGTCTCATGGACGGTGCGCTGCCCGTCGGCGGTGATGCGGACGACCCGGCCGCCCTTCCACTCGGTGAACCACATGGCTCCGTCAGGCCCAGGCGTGATCACCGTGGGCAGCCCGTCGGCCGGGTCGAGCTGGTGGATCACGGGCTTTTCGCCGGGCACGACCCTGCCGACGCGACCTTGGTGGACGAGCGTGAACCACAAGGCCCCGTCCGGTGCGGTCGCGATGCCGTAGGGTGCTCCCTCTTCGATCATGGTCAACATGTGCTTGTCCCCCGATGAACATCTGTGTGAATGCCGGTCGAGATGGAACTCCAATCGCAACCGTTGTAGCGTTAGGATGTCATGCGGGGAGAGTTAATGCAACTGGAGTAGACTTTGGAAACGAAGGAATCCGGCAAGCGTCCCGGCGGGCGGAGCGCGCGGGTCCGTGACGCCGTACGCCAGGCTACGCTCGCGGAGCTGCTCGAACGCGGCTATCCGGGTCTGACGGTGGAGAACGTCGCCGAGCGGTCAGGCGTGCACAAGACGACCGTCTACCGGCGCTGGGGCAACGTCGAAGGGCTCATCTCCGACGCTCTCGAACTGGCCAGGGATGAGCCGTGGCCCATTCCCGACACGGGCTCGATCGAGGGTGATCTGAGGGGAATCGTCCAGCTCGTCCGCGGCGGCTTCGACGATCCCGAGCTGGGTCCGGTGTCGTCGGCGTTCGTGGCGGCCGCCATGCAGAATCCAGCCGCCGCCCGGGCACTGCACGAGTTCTTCGTGGCCAGGCACGAGCAGTCGGCCGAGGTGGTGCGCCGGGCGATCGTCCGCGGTGAGCTGCCCGACGTCGTGGACGTACGAGAGGTGATCAGGGTGGCGGTCGCCCCCGTCTACTACCGGCTGTTCGTCGCCCACGAGCCGGTGACCGACCGCGACGCCGACCGAGCCGCCGACGCCGCCCTGGCCGCAGCCCGCGCCGGAGTCCTATGAGCAGCCGGAGTGGTCCGAACGGCCGGAGTCGTGCGAAAGGTCGGAGCGCCGGGGCCGGCCGTCAGGGATCCTTCTGGCCCCGCAGCTCGAAGTCGTCCCACGTCGTCTTCAACGCCGACCTGCCATCCTTGGCCGCACGCGCGAACAACCCGAGCGACCCACTGCCGAGCCCGTTCGGATCATCCACCTGGTGCACCCGCTGCCCGTTCACCCACATCGTCAGCCGCACCGTCTTCCCGGACTGCTCGCACAGCGCCACCACCCGCGCGGTCTTGCCGGACAGGTCATCCACCTGCACGGGCTGGGCGATCGTCCCGCCCGACCCGTCCACGATGCGCCGGATCCTGGCCTTGCCCGTCGTGTCGAGCGCGAACTCGTACCAGGACTTGTCGTCCTCGGAGTTGTGGCAGTAGATGCCGTAGTCGCCGGTGCCGATGGACCTCTTGACCGCGACGGTGGCGGCGATGAGCACGGACGAGGGCAACATCGGCGTGGGCGAGGCCGACGGGTCGGGCGTGTTCGTCGGTGTGTGCATCAGGAAGGGGGCGGGCGCCCTGGCCCACTCCTCCTCATACCCCTTCTCGACGTCGATCCCGTATGTCCCGTCCGTACGGTATCCGTAGCTCCCCTGCCCGTCGGGGTCGTACGTGCCGCTCCAGCCGCCGGAGGTCTGCGTGAAGTCCTCCTGGTAGAGCACGCCGAGGTCGTCGGGCGGCCCGCTCGGCGAGAACAGCGCCCAGGCGCCCACGCTCGCCGCGAGGACGACCGCCGCGGCGGCCGCGAGCCCCGCGTACAGCCTGCCCCGATGCGGCTTCCTCGCCGCGGGGGCGAGCGTGTAGGAGGCCGTGGACTGCTGCCAGGCCGCCTGTACGGTCCGCGCCGTGTGCTCGGGCACCGCCGCCCGCCCCACGAGCTGGTCGAGCAGCTGCTGCGCGGTGGGCCGCGCGGCCGGGTCCTTGCGCAGCGCCGCGGCGACCAGCTCGCGCAGACCGGGTTCGACGACGTTGAGGTCGGGCTCGGTGTTGAGCACCTGGTAAACGATGGCCGGCAGCGTCTCCCCGGCGAACGGCGCCCGTCCGCTGGCCGCGAACGCCACCAGGCAGCCCCACGAGAACACGTCGCAGGCCGGCGAGACCGGATCGCCGCGCAGCACCTCGGGGGCCATGTACCGGGGCGTGCCGACGATCTCGCCGGTGCCCGTGACGCCGCCGAGCGTGTCGAGCGCCCGCGCGATGCCGAAGTCGATCACCCGGGGACCGACGGGGGACAGGAGCACGTTCGACGGCTTGAGGTCCCTGTGCACGACGCCGGCGCCGTGGATGGCGGTGAGCGCGGTGGCCACGCTGACGGCCAGCGCGTCGAGGCTGGAGCCGCGCAGGGGCCCGGACTGGCGTACGGCCTCGTCGAGGTTGGGCCCTGGCACGTATTCGGTGACGACGTAGAGCTGGTCGCCCTGGAGGGCGGCCTCGATCACGGCGGCCGTACAGAACCTGCGTACTCGTTGTGCGGCGTCTGCCTCCCTGCGAAATCGCATGCGGAACTGCTCGTGCTGGCTGAGCTCGGGGTTGATCACTTTTACCGCGACCCGTTGCCCAGTGGCGTCCTCGGCGAGATGGACCGTGCCCATCCCGCCCCGCCCCAGCACGCTAAGTAGCCTGTAGCGCCCGATGTGGGAGGTTTCACCGCTCACGCCGGGCAAGCTTACCTACACAAGGCATCCCACCGCAGGTCTCACGGGCGGACACGCTCCCGAAAGGATCTGCGCAGGCCGTCCAGCGACGGCAGCCCATGCTCCGGTCTCACCACCAGCACGCGGCACCCCGCCGCCCTGGCCGCCGCGATCCCCGTCGGGCTGTCCTCGACGGCCACGCACCGCGAAGGCGCGACACCGAGCCGCCGGGCCGCCTCCAGGTACGGATCGGGCCACGGCTTGCCCCGTTTCGTGTCCTCGTTCGCGATCACCAGGTCGAACGTGTGCCCCAGGCGGGGCAGCACCAGCTCCACGATGCTCCGGGGAGAGGCGCTGACCAGGGCCGTGGGGATGACGGTGGCGGCCAGGGCGGACAGGAGTTCCGGGGCCCCGGGGACGATCGTCAGGTCGCGGGAGACCCGGTCGGCGAAGGCGGCGGTGAGGCTGGCGGCGAGCCGGGGCTCACCGAGGTAGGCGGCCACGTCCTCGATCGTGCGGCCGTGGACGTGCGGGACGTCGTCCGAGGACAGGGGCCGCCCCGCGACGGCGGCGACCGCCTGCCACCACAGCCCCTCGGTGTCCACCAGGGTGCCGTCCATGTCGAGCAGGACGGCGGCGGGGTCAGACCGCATCGGCCGCCACGACAGGGGCGGGGACCGTGACCGTGCGGGCCGCCACCAGGACGGGCCGCTCCACCAGGCGCACCGTGACGCGCGCCCCGGGGCCGAGCCGCGCGGCCTCGTGGCCCGGCACGTCGGCGATCACCTCCCCGCCCTCCACCGCGAGCCTGAGCCGCACGGAGGAGCCACGGAACGAGGCGACCAGCACCTCGGCAGGCCCGTCGGGAGATGGGACGACCTGGACGGCCTCAGGGCGGATCAGCACGTCCACGGACGGGTCCGCGGGAACGGGGCCGTCCACCGGGAGGAGCTGGCCGAGCACGGTGACCTGGTCGCCGGAGACACGCCCGGCCAGGTGGTTCATGGTGCCGACGAACTCGGCCACGAACGGCGTGGCGGGGCGGTCGTACACCTCGGCGGGGGCCCCGGCCTGCTCCAGCCGCCCGTCGCGCAGCACCGCGACCCGGTCGGCGATCGACAGGGCCTCCTCCTGGTCGTGGGTGACGAAGATGGTGGTGATGCCCAGGTCGAGCTGGAGGCGGCGGATCTCCTCGCGCAGCGTCACGCGTACCTTGGCGTCCAGCGCGGACAACGGCTCGTCCAGGAGCAGGACGCGCGGCTCCAGGGCGAGCGCGCGGGCCAGCGCGACGCGCTGCTGCTGGCCGCCGGAGAGCTGGTGCGGGTAGCGGTCGGCGTGCGCGGGCAGGCCGACGAGTTCGAGGAGTTCGTCCGCCTTCGTCCGCCTGGTGGCCACCGGCACCTTGCGTACGCGCAGGCCGAAGGCGACGTTGTCGCGGGCGTTCAGGTTGGGGAAGAGGGAGTAGGACTGGAAGACCATGCCCGCGTCCCGCTTGTTGGCCGGGACGTCGGTGACGTCCTTGCCGTCCACCAGCACCGCCCCGGAGTCCGGCCGCTCGAACCCGGCCACGCAGCGCAGCGCCGTCGTCTTGCCGCAGCCGGAGGGGCCCAGCAGGGCGACGAACTCGCCGGGCGCGACGATCAGGTCCAGGCCGTCGAGCGCGACAGTCCTGCCGTACGTGCGCCGCAGCGCACGAAACTCCACCGACGCCGTCATTTCCTCTTCTCCCTACTGAACACGGTGGACACGGCGAGCAGCAGCAGCCAGATGAGCAGCAGGCTGAGGATCGACACGGCGACCGAGAGTTGCCCCTTGGAGCCCGAGACGGTCACGATCCACACCGCGAACGGCTCATACCCCAGCAAACTGGCCACCGTGTACTCGCCCAGCACCAGCGCCAGCGTCAGGAACGACGCGCTGGCCAGCGCCGAGCGCAGGTTGGGCACGATCACCCGCACCAGCACGTACGGCCACGAAGCCCCCAGATTGCGGGCCGCCTCCACCAAGGTCCGCACGTCCATCGTCCGCAGCCCGGCATCCAGCGACCGGTAGACGAACGGCAGCACCAGCACCACGTACGCCAGCACCAGCACCACGGGGAACGCCGGATCCTGCACCGCGATCAGCGTGCCCCAGAACGGCGTCGGCGCCAGCACCTCGGTCCCGGTGCGCAGCGACGTGCCGATCCCCGCCACGAACGTGATCGGCGGCACCACCAGCGGCAACGTGCACAGCACCTCCATCACCGCCCCCAGCCGCGGCGCGAAGAGCCGTACGGCCAGCATCGCCGGCAAGGCCAGCAGCAGGACCAGCACGATCGTGGCCGCGGCCAGTCCGAGGGAGAGCGAGAGCGAGCGGACGAAGCCGTCGGCCGTGAGCAGTTCGCCGTAGGCGGCGAACGACACCCCGGTGGCCGGCGTGTGGATCGTGTACCAGAGCGAGGTGCCCAGCGGGATCAGGAAGTAGGCCCCGGCCAGCAGGAACACCAGGCCTCGCCAGGCCCGTGGCGGCCGGCGGGGAGCGCCGGAGACCCGCTCCAGTCCGGTCAGTGCAACCATCGGGAGGTCCTCCTCTGCAGCGGCAGGTAGATCGCCATCACCAGCCCGGCCACCACGACCATGTCGAGGCTGAGCGCGAGCGCGATGTTCTCGTAGCCGACCAGCACGTCACCGGTCAGCGCGCTGGCGATCTTCAGCGTGACGAGGGGCACGACGGTGCCGACCATGGCGTTGGCGGTGGCGTACGCGGAGAAGGACGAGCCGAACAGCAGCACCACCCCGCCCAGCATGGCCGGGGTCAGCACCGGCAGCGCGACGAAGCGCCAGTAGTGCCAGGCGGTGGCCCCGTTGTTGGCCGCCGCCTCGCGCCACTGCGGCCGCAGCCCGTCCAGCGCGGGGGCCATGACCAGCACCATGAGCGGGATCGAGAAGTACAGGTAGACCACGGCCAGCCCCCAGAAGGTGTACAGGGAACCGGAGGGCAGCCCCACCAGGCCGCTGATCACGCCGGAGTTGCCGAGCGTGGCGATCCAGAAGAACGCCAGCGGCACCCCGCCGAAGTTGGCCAGCACGCCGGAGGCGGTCAGCACGGCCTCGCGCAGCAGTGTGGAGCGGGAGGTGACGACGGCGTGGGCCAGGAAGGTGCCCAGGACGGCCCCCAGCAGCGCCACCACGGCCGACAGCTTGACGCTGCCGATCATGGCGTTGAGGTAGCCGCCCTGCAGGCTCTGCGACAGGTTGGCCAGGCTCGGCCGCCCCTGCGCCGTGAACGCCCCCGCCACCAGGGCGACGGCGGGGACGCCGAACACGAGCGCGAAGAACGCCAGCAGCGGCAGCGCGCTGAGCCAGCCCCTCGAACGGGTGCGGGTCATCCCGAGATCGCAGCGTCCCAGCCGGCGGCCAGCTTGGCCTTGGCGGCGTCGACCTGCTCGGTCGTCGGGAACTTGGGCGTGCCCTCGACCGAGGGCAGCTTGTCGGCCAGCGCCTTGTCCACGGTGCCGTCGGTGGTCATCGAGGGCAGCAGGACGGGCCGGGCGAAGCCCTTGAGGAAGAGGTTCTGGCCCTCGGCGCTGTAGAGGTACTCCTGCCACAGGCGGGCGGCGGCCGGGTGCGGGGCGTCCTTGTTGACGGCCTGGGCGTACATCTGGAAGTACGCGCCGTCGGTGGGCACGTTCACCTTCCAGTCCAGGCCCTTGGCGGCCATCTGGGGCGCGTAGGCGGCGTTGTTGTAGTCCCAGTCGATGCTGATCTTGGTCTCGCCCTTCTCGATGGTCGCGGGCGTGGTCTCGACCGGGTTGTAGTTGCCCGCCGTCTTGAGCTTCTTGAAGAACTCGATGCCGGGCTGGATGTCGTCGAAGGAGCCGCCGCTGGCGATGGAGGCCGCGTACACGCCGGCGAAGGCCGAGCCGGACTTGATCGGGTTGCCGTTCATCGCGACCTGCCCCTTGTACTCGGGTTTGAGCAGGTCGGCGAAGCTCGTCGGGCAGGCCTTGATCTGCTTGGCGTCGCAACCGATGGACACGTAGCCGCCGTAGTCGTTGACCCAGAGCCCGGTGGCATCCTTCTGCCCCTCGGGGATCTTGTCGAACGTCTGCACCTTGTACGGCGCGAACAGTCCCTCCTTGGCCCCGCTGATCGCGAACGACTGGCCGAGGTCGAGCACGTCGGGGGCGCGGTCCTGGCCCTTGCGCGTCTTGACGGCGTTGATCTCGTCGGCGCTGGCCGCGTCGGGGGTCTCGCTCTCGATCTTGATGCCGTACTTGGCCTGGAACTTCTCGATGATCTCGCCGTAGTTGGCCCAGTCGGGCGGCAGGGCGATGACGTGCAGGCTCCCCTCCTTCTTGGCCGCCTCGACGAGCTTGTCGAGCCCGCCGAAGTCGGCCGCGGAGGTGGCGGTGGCCGCGTTCGCGCCGCCTTGCGAGGCTTGGGTGGTCTGCTGGGTGCTCGGGGCGGCGCCGCACGCCGCGGTGACTACGGTCAGGACTGCGACAACGCCTGCCGCACGGGCGCGAGGTGTGAACACGACGCCTCCACTTTCCAGGGGGTGTGGCAAGAACGTAGGGGAACTTGTACAAACAAGCGAGCACTAGTAAGTCGCATAAATGTTGCTCTTTCGTGAATGGGAAGGGTCGGGGATGGTCGCCCGCTATGAACGGATCGCTGATGAGCTGCGAAGCGAGATCATCGCCGGCGCCCATCCGGTCGGTTCCCAGCTCCCCAGCGAGGCGGAGCTGGCAGGACGCTTCGGGGCGGCCCGCGGCACCGTACGCCAGGCGATGGCGGTGCTGGCCGCCGAGGGCCTGGTCGGCTCCCGTCAGGGCGCCAGGCGCATCGTGCTCGGCAGGACCCGCAGCCAGAGCTTCGCCGAACTGCACAGCTTCGCCCAGTGGGCCCGCGCGAACGGCTACCGCTTCGGCGGCCAGGTGATCACCTCGCGCCGCCGCCCCGCGAGCGGCGCCGAGTCCGCCAGGCTCGCCTCCGAGGAGGTGCTGGAGGTGCTGCGCCTGCGCTCACTGGAGGACGAGCCCGTCCTCCTGGAACGCACCGTGTACGCGGGCTGGGTGGCCCCCGCCGTCGAGAGGCTCCCCGCCGGCTGCGAGTCCGTCACCGAGGCGCTGTACGAGTCCATCGGCCTCGTGTTCGCCTACGGTGAGCACCTCATCGACGCGGTCCCCGCGGGGACCAGGGACGCGGGCCTGCTGGGAGTGCGCCGCGGCAGCCCGCTGCTGCGCCAGAGACGGGTGACGACCACCCATGAGGGCAGGCCGGTGGAGTCGTCCGACGATCGTTACCGCGCAGGCAGCGTGGCCTTCAGCATCCGCAACTCGATCGGCGCCAACCCTCTCGTGAGACAGGCGGGCGACTTGCGTTTGGGGCCGAGAGAACATATGTTCGAGTCGTAGCGCCCGCCTTCCCCCGGGTGGCTCAGCAAACGAACCAGAGCCGCGGGGAGAAGCGTCTTGAGCAGACTCTATGGCGATCCGATAGAGGTGTGGACCCGGGACGGGGAGCCGACCCAGTTCGTCTGGCGTGACCGGCTCTATCTCGTCCGCCGCGTCCTCGACCACTGGGTGGTCGCACGCGAGTGGTGGAAGACCAGTGAGGGCGATCCGGGTGAGCGCCAGTTCTGGCGGGTGGAGGCCAGCCCCGGCCGCGAGCCGGGCTCCTACGAGCTGCGTTACGACACCGCCAGCAACGGCTGGCTGCTGCTGAGGGCGTGGGACTGATGGCGCCCCCGTTCCCGCACCTCGACGTGAGCTCCGCCTACTCCATGCGTTACGGCACCGCCTTCCCACGAGCGCTGGTGAACCGGGCGGTGGAGCACGGGATGGACATTCTGGCGCTGACCGACCGCGACGGGCTCTACGGCGCGGTCAAGCACGTCCAGGCGTGCGCGGAGGCCGGGATCGCGCCGGTGCTCGGCGTGAACCTGGCGCTCGACGTGCCCGCCTCGGCCTTCACGCCGGTGCCGGGCATCCGCGCGCCGCGTCCCCGTACCGGCCCGAACGCCGAGGACCGGATCACGGTGTTGTCCCGCGCCAAGGGCTGGTCCCGCCTGTGCCGCCTGGTCACGGCCGCCCACCACATCGGCGAACGCGGGTCGCCCAAGGTGACCCGCGAACTGCTCGCCGAGTGGGCGGGCGGGCCCGGCGAGCACGGGTTCGGGGCCGAGGACGGCCTCGTGGTGCTGCTCGGCCCCAGGTCCGACGTGGGCCGCGCGGTGGCCGAGCGGCGCGACGAGCACGCCAGGACGCTGCTGGGCCTGTGGCGCGACACGGTGCCCGGCGTGGTGGTCGAGCTGGTCGACCAGTACGGCTTCCGCGACGCCACCACGGCCGTGCGCATGCTCGGCCTGGCCGAGTCCATGGGCGTGCCCGCGATCCTGACCAACGCGGCCCGCTACCTCGACCCGGCCGACCACCAGGTGGGCGACGTGCTCGACGCGGCCCGCCAGCTCGTCCCGCTGCACCCGCGCCACCTCGACCGCACGACCTCCCACGCCTACCTCAAGAGCACCAAGGAGATGCGGCAGGTGGCGGCCAAGGTGTGCGCGGGGGACCAGGAGCGGGTGGCCCGGCTGCTGTACACCACCAGGCGGCTGGCCGAGGCGTGCGCCATGGACCCGCTCGACCTGCTCGCGCTGCGCAACGACCCGCCCGCCCTGAACCTGCCGGAGGTCGGCCGCGACCCGGTGCCGCTGCTGCGCCACCGCGTCGAGGACGGGCTGGTCAGGCGCGGCCTCGACCGCTCCGGCGAGGCCAGGGAGCGTCTCCGGGACGAGCTGGCCGTCATCGAGCGCAAGCGCCTGTCCGGATATTTCATAGCCGTCGCCGGCATCACCGACATGATCCGCGGCATGGGCATCCGCTGCGCCATCCGCGGCTCGGGCGCTGGCAGCCTGGTCAACTACCTCATCGGCATCGGCGAGGTGAACCCGATCGAGCACGGCCTGCTCATGGAGCGCTTCCTGTCGGAGGGCCGCATCGGGCTGCCCGACATCGACGTGGACGTGGAGTCCGCCCGCCGCCTCGACTGCTACCAGGCCATCTTCGAGCGCTACGGCGAGTCCCGCGTGGCCTGCGTGTCCATGATGGAGACTTACCGGGCGCGCAGCGCCATCCGCGACGTCGCCGGGGCGATGGGCCTGCCGCCGCACGAGATCGACGCGATCGCGAAGGCGTTCCCGCACATCAGGGCCAGGCAGATCACCGCATCCCTGGACGACCTGCCCGAACTGCGCGAGAGCCGGCTCGGCGAGGCCGGGCTCGACCGGGTGTTCCGGCTGGCGGAGAAGCTCGACGGCCTGCCCAGGCACATCGCGCTGCACCCGTGCGGCGTGCTGGTCGGCAACGCGGGCCTGCGGGACCGCACGCCGGTGGAGCGCAGCCTGCTGGAGTTCCCGATGTCGCAGTTCGACAAGGACGACGTGGAGGAGGCCGGGCTGCTCAAGCTCGACGTGCTGGGCGTGCGGATGCAGTCCGCGCTGGCGTACGCGCTGAGCGAGATCAAGCGTGTGGACGACGTCGTGGTCGAGCTGGACACCCAGGAGGGCGACGACCCCTCCGTCCAGTACGTGCCGCACGACGACCAGGAGACCTACGACATGATCTGCTCCTCCCGCACCCTCGGCTGCTTCCAGATCGAGTCGCCGGGACAGCGGGAGCTGGTGGCCAAGCTGGAGCCGCGCAGGATGCACGACCTGATCGTGGACATCTCGCTGTTCAGGCCGGGGCCGGTCAACTCCGACATGGTCACCCCCTACCTGGAGGCCAGGCACGGGTGGCGGCAGCCGTACTATCCGCACGAGAGGCTCCGGGAGGCGCTGAAGGAGACGCACGGCGTCGTGGTGTTCCACGAGCAGGTGCTGAAGATCATCTCGGTGATGACCGGGCGCGACCTGTCCTACGCCGAGATGTTGCGGCGCACGCTCAGCACGCCCGAGGGGCGCGAGCGGGTGCGCAAGACGTTCATCCCCATGGCCAGGGCCAACGGGTTCGACGACACGGCCGTGGACCGGGCCTGGCAGGTGCTGGACGCGTTCGGGGCGTTCGGGTTCTGCAAGGCGCACGCGGCGGCGTTCGCGCTGCCCACCTACCAGTCGGCCTGGCTCAAGCGGCACCACGCGGCGGCGTTCTTCGCCGGGGTGCTCACGCACGAGCCCGGCATGTACCCGCCGCGCGTCATCATCGACGAGGCCAGGCAGTGCGGGGTGAAGATCCTGCCGCTGGACATCAACAAGTCGGGCGAGGACTGGCGGGTGGAGCGGCTCGGGCCGCGCGTCCAGGTGCGCGTCCGCCCGGCGGCGCTGGCGGGCGCCCGGCCGCCGCGCAGGGAGTTCAGGGCCGGGGACATCGGCAAGGGGTACGCGCTGCGCGTGCCGTTCTCGGCGATCAAGGGGGTGAGCGAGGCGGAGGTCGAGCGGATGGTGGCGGGGCAGCCGTACACGTCGCTGGCCGACTTCTGGGACCGCGCCAGGCCCTCGCGGCCCACGATCGAGCGGATCGTCCAGGTCGGCGGCCTCGACGCGCTGCACGACCTGCACCCGGGCGGGCCCCGCTGGCGTCCGGGCGAGCTGACCCGCCGCGACCTGATCGCCCAGGTGGGCGCGCTCGACCGGGCCTCGTCGATCGGCGTGCGGGCCGGCCCGCGCAAGTCCAGGCGCTACAGCTCGCACCTCGACCTGTCCGCCCAGAACGCGGCTCCTCCGGCGGTGCAGTTGCCGCTGGGGTTCGGCGAGCACCTGCCGCCGGGGGAGCTGCCCGAGATGACGGAGACGGAGATGGTCGAGGCCGAGCTGGAGATCCTCGGCATCGACGTCAGCCGGCACATCATCAGCTTCCACGACGAACTGCTCGACGCCCTCGGAGTGGTACGTTCCAGAGATCTTCTCGCCCAGCGCAACGGGGCGGAGATCCTGGTGGCGGGGGTCAAGGTGGCGACCCAGACGCCGGCCGTGCGCTCGGGTCAGCGCGTCATCTTCGCCACGCTCGACGACTCGACGGGGCCGATCGACCTGACGTTCTTCGAGTCGGTGCAGGGGCGGTGCGCGTCGACCGTGTTCGGCTCGTGGCTGATGCTGGCCAGGGGGGTGATCCGGCGCACGGGGACACGGGCGGTGTCGATGCGGGCGGTGGACTGCTGGAACCTGGCCGACCTCGACGCGCTGCGGCGCTCCCAGGGCCTCGACGCGGTCCGCGCCGTCGTCGACCGGGCATCGGAGGAACTGGCGGGGGTCGGGGGCCGCAAGATCGAGTACGCCAACGGCTTCCGCCTCTCGCCCTACTCCGACCTCGGTCCGGCCATCACCACGAACCCACCCCGCCGCCTCTGGCACGCCAGCCCCGGCAGCTCAGGGCCCACGGCGGCCTAGATCAACCCTCCTGGAGGACCCAGCTGAGCGGCCTGAGCCGGCTCACTGGGCCCGCCATGCCCAGAAACTTGTAGTCGACCGTCGCAATGTCCGAGATCTTCAGCCGCTCGGCCATCGCCAGCACGATGCCGTCCACATAGCCCAACGGTCCCGACATGAGCCGCTTGGACAACTCGATCGCCCGGACGCGATCCTCGTGCACAGGAGAGACGATCTCGACATCGCCCGTAGAGGAACTCACGGCTTCAAGAAACTGCACTTCCAGCGTGGGGCCGTTGCGTACGTTGTTGCGCAGAAACCCGCATACCTCGCCGAGTACGGGCTCGGGAATGACGAGCCGGCCCGGCCATTCGGCCAGCAACCGGCTGCACCGGGAGAACTCTTTGTCGCGATCGTTGAAAGTGGCGATCAGCGGGCCGGAATCGCAGAGGAGTGATCTCATGCACTGCGCCGGACGGAGTCGATGGCCTCGACGATCATCCGGTCGCGGCGGGCCTCGGCCATGATCTCGCGATAGCGGGATGAGAGGTCAGGCTCATCGATGCTGGCAATCCCCACCCACGGAAAGCGTCGCCGTACAGCCTCGAGGTCGATCGGCTCCTCACAGTCCATGACCATCAATTTAGACGATGCGGCCCGCACCCGCCCATGCCGCGGGGGGAGGGATGACGACTCTTTGTGCATGTCTCATAACTTTACGCGCTCGCGTTCGTCCCATGTGATGGAACGGGTATTCCGGATCACCCTCAGCTCGTCCGCCCGAGTGGTGTCGAGCCCGGGGCCACGTGGGGTGGTTCGGGGGAGAAGGTGTGGACGGTGCCGGGCTCGGGAGCGCGGGCCGAGCGGGCGGCCCGCTGGAGCCGGGTCAGCTCGCGCACCGTCGCCCCGCACAGCAGCGCCGCCACCAGGGAGCCGAGCAGCTCGGGCATCCCCACGCCCGTCAGGTCGCCTTCCGAGGAGCCCAGCGGGAGCCGGATGGTGACCAGCGCGAGCGTGGCCAGCCAGCTCACCCACCACCCCGCCAGCAGCGTCAGCCACCGCCCGCGGCGGCCCGCGGGCGGCCGGGTGCCGCGCCATACCTCGTCGACCAGCACGGCCGGGGCGATCAGGTTGACGCCGGGCAGCAGCCAGGCGGCGGCCACCGGGCCGGTCGCGGCGGAGCGGTCGTTGGCCTGCCTGGCCCGCACGAGCCAGGTCACGTAGGCGGCCGCGACCGCGATCGTGGTGCCCGCCACCAGCAGGATCAGCACCGCGAACACGGTCACCGCGCCCACCACGGCCTCCGCGTCGGCCCCCTCGGGCCGGCCGCCGAACGCGGCGAGCTGGACGGCGAGGGCGCGCCCGCGGGCCAGTTCGAAGGCCACGAGGGCGGCGAGGGAGAGGACCTGGGCGGTCAGGGTCATGTAGACGGCAGAGGCGGCTCTGGCGGCCGATGCCTGGGTGTAGCGCACGTTGTTCTCCCCCCGGGCCATGCGCTGAGGTTCTGATTCACTTGTATCCCGGGAGCCCCGCTGTTAATCAGCTCACCACGCCGGATTCCCACGCCCAAGCTGCGATTTCAACTCGATTGCGGACACCGAGCTTGGCGAAGATGCTGCCGAGGTGCGTTTTCACCGTCGAGAGCGACACGAACAGCTCCGCGGCCACCTCCTGGTTGGACCGCCCCCTGGCCACCAGCCGTACGACGTCCAGCTCGCGATCGGTCAGCGGGTCGTTCGCGGGGAGCGCGGTCCTGCGGGGCTGGGTGAGGTGTTGCAGCAGCCGTACGGTCACCGACGGCGACACCAGCGCGTCGCCCGCCGCGGCGGCCCTGACGGCCTCGATCAGCAGCGTGGGCCCGCTGTCCTTGAGCAGGAAGCCGGTGGCGCCGGAGCGCAGGGCTCCGTAGACGTACTCGTCCAGGTCGAACGTGGTGACGATGACCACCCGCTGCGGGTTCTCCACGCCGGGGCCCGCCAGCACGCGGGTCACCTCCAGCCCGTCGAGCTTGGGCATCCTGATGTCGAGCAGGCACACGTCCGGCCGCAGCCGCCTGGCCTCCGACACGGCCTCGGCCCCGTCCGCGACCGCGGCCACGACCTCCATGTCCGGTTGCGCGTCCAAAATCATCTGGAAGCCGGTGCGTACCAGTTGCTGGTCGTCGGCGATGAGAACCCGAATAGTCACGACCCAACTCTAAGGATCAGCCGTTCGGCCGAGGACGATATGGACGCACGGCCGATCCGCGGGGCCCCTCTCCGGCGGGAGCCTTGACGCCATGAACGACGTGCTTGTTGGACGAGCCCTGGCCAAACGGTTCGGGCAGACGGTCGCCCTCGGCGGCGTGGACATCGCGGTACGGGCCGGCGAAGCCGTGGCGATCATGGGCCCGAGTGGTTCCGGCAAGTCGACCCTGCTTCACTGCCTGGCCGGGATCATGAAGCCGGACGGGGGCGAGGTGCACCTGCTCGGGCAGCGCATCGACGCCATGGGCGAGCGGCAGCGCAGCGCGCTGCGGCGTACCCGCTTCGGGTTCGTCTTCCAGTTCGGCCAGCTCCTGCCCGAACTGCCCGCCGAGGAGAACGTGGCGCTCCCGCTCATGCTGGGCGGGGTGCCGAGGGCCCAGGCGGTACGGCAGGCGCGCGAGTGGTTCGCGCCCCTCGGCCTGCACTCCATGGAGAGCAGGCGGCCGGGGGAGCTGTCCGGCGGCCAGGCGCAGCGGGTGGCCATCGCCAGGGCGCTGGTGAGCAAGCCGGCCGTGGTCTTCGCCGACGAGCCGACGGGGGCGCTCGATCAGCAGACCGGGCAGGAGACGATGCGGCTGCTGGTGGAGGCGACCAGGCACAACGGCGCCTGCCTGATCGTCGTCACCCACGACCCGAACGTGGCCGCCTGGTGCGACCGCACGGTGGAGGTCCGCGACGGCCGCCTGCTGACGACGGGGGCGCTGGCGTGAACATCGACCTGACCTGGCGGCTGCTCAAAGGCGGCGGCCGCAAGGGGATGCTGGGCGCCTGGCTCACGCTGGGGGCCGTCGCCGTGGCCACGGCGCTGCTGCTGTTCGCGGTGGCGGCGAACTCCGCCTTCCAGGCCAGGGCCGAGCGCGGCGCCTGGCGCAATCCGGTCCCGGCCGCGTCCGGCGCGGTGGCCATCGAGGCGTCCCGCTTCGACTTCGTACGCGACCAGGCCATCACCGTCATCGACCTGGCCGCCGTCGGGAAGGCCCCGGCCCCGCCGCCCGGCCTGCCCCGCTTCCCCGCCCCGGGCGAGGTGTGGCTGTCCCCGGCCCTGGCCGAGCTGGCCAAGGACCTGCCCGCCGCCGAGCTGGCCGCCCGCTACCCGGACCCGAAGGGCGTGCTCGGCGACGACGCGCTCGTGTATCCGGACGAACTGGTCGCGGTCGTCGGCCACGAGCCGGACGCCCCGGCGATGACCGCGAAGCGCAGCGACGACTGGATCGTCGGCAAGCCGCCGGTCAAGGTCGCGAGCCTGGCCGGGAAGCCGAGCGAGGACGCGGAGGCGTACCAGATGCTCTCGCTCGTCGCCAGTGTGCTCATGGCGGTGCCGCTGCTGGTGTTCGGCGGCGCGGCGGCCAGGCTCACGGTGGCCAGGCGGGACCGGCGGCTGGCCGCGCTGCGGCTGATCGGCGCGACGCCGGGGCAGGTCGTGGCCATGACCGTGACAGAGGCGGTGATGGTCGCGCTGGCCGGCGCGCTCACGGGGGCGCTCGCCTTCGCCCTGGCCGTGCCGCTGCTGGCCGGGATCGAGATGCAGGGCGGGGGGTGGTTCGCGGGTGACCTGTTCCCCGGCCCGCTGATCCTGGCGGGGGTGCTGGTCGCGGTGCCGCTGCTGGTGGGCCTGTCGGCGGTGGCCGGGCTGCGGCGGGTCGTGGTGAGCCCGCTCGGTGTGGCCAAGCGGGAGACGCCGCCCGCCATGCGGTTCGTACGGGTGCTCGCCCTGCTGGCGGTGCTGGCCGCGTTCCCGATGCTGACCAGGGGCACCAGCATCGCGATCGTCGCGGTGGCGCTCGCCCTGGCCTTCCTGTGCGTCAACCTGGCCGGGCCGTGGGTGGTCGGCATGATCGGCCGGATCACGGCGCGGACCTCGCGCGGGACCGCCAGGCTGCTCGCCGGCCGTCGGCTCGTGGACGACCCGCGCTCGGCCTGGCGCACAGTGAGCGGTGTGGCGCTGACCGGCTTCGTGGCGGGCTTCCTCGGCCTGCTCAGCCCGGCGGCGTTCGACGGCGACGCCGCCGGGCCGCCCCAGCTCCGCCTCACCGCTCCCGCCGGGCAGGTGGCGAAGACGGTGGAGCAGGCCCATGTGCGGCTGCGCGAGGCCGGGGTGACGGCCTCGGTCGAACCGGTGAAGAACGTCGTGGTCGCGGCGCTGGGCAGCTCGGCCGACGTGGCCGTCGTGGACCGGGCGCGCACCGCGCTCACCGGGCTCGTCCCCGGCCGCACGCCCACCACGGAGACCGACGACCAGCGCTTCGGCATCCAGATCCTGGCCGACGTCCGCGTGGGCACGATCGTGGTGTTGTCGGTGTCGTTCCTGGTGGCCATCGCCAGCTCGGGGATCACGGCCATGTCGTCGGTGCTGGACCGGCGGCAGACGTACGGGCTGCTGCGCCTGGCGGGCACGCCGCTGAAGGTGCTCGACCGGGCCCGCCGGGCCGAGACGCTCATCCCGCTGGCGGTGATGGGCGGCGGGGCGATCCTGGTGGGGGCGTTCTGCGCGATGCCGTTCATGATCGGCGGCGTCAACGTGGTGGGCGTGGTCACGCTGGCGGGCTGCGTGGTGGCGGGCTTCGCGGGGGTGGTCGGAGCGGGCGCGCTGAGCCGCCCGCTCCTCCGCTCGGTCACCACCGACCCGGCGCCCCGCCCCGACTAGCCTCGATCAGTCCAGGACCTCGATCAGTTCAGGACGAGGTCGCGGACGAGCTTCAGCGACGGCTCGTCCCGCGGCCCCATCACCAGCAGGCTTGTCACCGGGCTGCGATGCCACAGCTCCAGGCGTTCCTTGATCCGGGCGGGCGGGCCGACGAGCGAGATGCCGTCGGCCAGTTCGTCCGGGATCGCCCGGAACGCCTCGTCCCTGCGTCCCGCCAGGTAGAGCGCCTGGATGTGCTCGGCGGCCTCGGCGTACCCCATCCGGCCGATGATGTCGGCGTGGAAGTTGCGCTGCTTGGCGCCCATGCCGCCGATGTACAACGTCAGCATCGTCTTCACGACGTCCAGCGCGGACCTGACGTCGTCGGAGATCATCACCATCACCATGGCGGCGATGTCGAAGCCCTCCTGGGCGCCCGCCAGCGACTCGCCGTACATCTCCTCGATCTTCTCGGGGAAGGCGAACAGCGGCAGCCAGCCCTGCCCCACCTCGGCGGCCAGCGCGACGTTCTTGGGCCCCTCCGCCCCGAGATAGACGGGGATGTCGGATCGCAGCGGATGGGTGATGAGCTTGAGCGGTTTGCCCAGCTCGCCGGGCAGCGGCAGCGGGTAGTGGGGGCCGTCGCCGGTGACCGGCTCCTCGCGGCGCCACACCTTGCGCATGATCTCGACGTACTCGCGGGTCCTGGCCAGCGGCCTGGCGAACGGCTGACCGTACCAGCCCTCCACGACCTGCGGCCCCGAGGCGCCGACGCCGAGCAGTAACCGGCCGCCGGTGAGATGGTCGAGCGTCATGGCCGTCATCGCCGTCGTGACCGGCGGCCTGGCCGAGATCTGGGCGATCGAGGTGCCCAGTTTGATGCGGGTCGTACGCGCGCCGTACCAGGCGAGCGGCGTGAAGACGTCGCTGCCGTACGCCTCGGCGGTCCACACCGAGTCGTAGCCGAGCCGCTCGGCCGCCAGGACCGATTCTGTCGCGTCATCGGCGTTGCGCTGCCAGTAGCCGAGGTTCAGACCGAGCTTCATGAGACACCTCCGGAATTAAGTTCTATTACGGCTGCGGCCGCTCTGTGTGTCAATGGAGGATCCTCCGGGGAAGTCACACTCTGTGGTCAAGCGTCTCTGTCGCCTCGCCTGCCTGCTGCTGCTCCTGCCGCTGGCCGGCCCCACCATGGCCGAGGGTGATTCCCGGCCGAACATCGTCCTCATCATGGCCGATGACCTGGAAGCCGGCACCCTGCCGAACTTCCCGAACATCACTCAGCACCTCGTGCACCAGGGCGCCTCGTTCGACCGCTTCTTCGTGACGAACTCCTGGTGCTGCCCGTCGAGGGCGTCGATCCTGCGCTCCCAGCACGTTCACAGCCACGGCGTGCTGACCAACACCGCGCCCGAGGGAGGCTTCGACCGCTTCCACGCGCTCGGCCTGGAACGCTCCACGATCGGCACCTGGATGCAGCAGTCCGGCTACCGCACGGCGCTCATGGGCAAGTTCCTCAACCACTATCCGGGCACGTCGGCGCAGGAGACGTTCGTGCCGCCCGGCTGGAACGAGTGGGACGTGCCGGTGCGCGACCTGTACTCGGAGTACGGCTACCGCCTCAACGAGAACGGCAGCCTGTACGACTACGGCTGGTCCGAGCAGGCCTACCTGTCCGACGTGATGGCCCGCAAGGCGAGTGACTTCATCACCGGCTCCCAGCAGCCGTTCTTCCTCTACCTGGCCCCGATCGGGCCGCACAATCCGGCCAACCCCGCCGTCCGGCACGCCGACGCGTTCCCGCTGGCCATGGCGCCGCGCACGCCGTCGTTCAACCAGGCCGACGTCTCCGACGAGCCGCTCTGGCTGCGCACCCGCCCGCCGATCCCGCCCACGGCCATCGACGGCATCGACGAGCGCTACCGCGCCAGGCTGCGGGCCATGCTCGGCGTGGACGACCTCGTCGGGTCGGTGGTCCAGGCCCTGCAACAGGCCGGCAAGCTCGACAACACCTACATCTTCTTCACCTCGGACAACGGCTTCCACCTCGGGACGCACCGGCTCAAGCAGGGCAAGACCACCCCGTTCGAGGAGGCGATCAAGGTCCCGCTCGTCGTCCGGGGTCCCGGGATCAAGGCCGCCTCGGCGATCACGCAGATGGGGGCCACGATCGACCTGGCGCCGACGTTCGCGGAACTGGGCGGGGCCACGGTGCCGACGTTCGCGGAGGGCCGCTCGCTGGTGCCGCTGCTGCGCGGGAAACCGCCTTCACAGTGGCGTAAACAGGTGCTGGTCGAGTTCACCCGCCCGGCCGACCGGTCGTCGGCCGCTCAGACTCCCGTGCCCGCCTATCGGGCGTTGCGCACCGAGCAGTACACGTATGTGCGCTACGAGACGGGGGAGCTGCAGCTCTATGACCTGAACACCGACCCCTACCAGTTGCGCAACCTGGTGGAGAGCGCCGATCCGGAGCTGGTGGAGCGGCTGGACCAGCGCCTGGCGGGCATGGTGGCGTGTTCCGCGGCGAACTGCAGGGAGGCGGACCAGCGGGAGTGAGGCGGTCAGTCGAAGAGCGAGGGATAGGCGTGCGCCAGATGCTCCGAGACGGCCTGTGCGGCCTCGTCCGCCTCGCCCCGCTCGATGGCCTCCAGGATGCGTACGTGGTCCGCGCGCAGAATCGACGTGTCACCCAGGCGTTGCACCGCTTCGACCGAATACCTCCGCATCGAGTCCCGTAGCGAGCGCATGATGGCGGAGATGAGCCGGTTGCCCGACGCGTCCGCGATCGCGCAGTGGAAGGCCGTGTCGTGCTCGACGAACTCCTCGGCCGACGTCGCCTGGTCCATCCCGGTCAGGGCGGCGGCCAGCGCGGAGACGTCGGCGCGGGCGGTGGCGGCGTGCGAGGCGGCCCACTGCTCGATCATGTGCCGGGTGTCGATGACCTCGCGCATCTCCAGGCTGGCCAGGCCCAGGTGCAGCCGGAGCACGTCCGTCAGCGCCGAGTCGGGGCGCGAGGTGAGCACGGCCCCCGCGTCCGGGCCCCGGCCCACCTGGGAGGAGACGACGCCGAGGGTCTCCAGCACGCGCATGGCCTCGCGTACCGAGGAGCGGCTGACGCCGAGTTGCTCGGCGAGCTGGCGTTCGGCGGGCAGCCGGTCGCCCACGGTGAGGCCGTCCTCGGTGATGCGCCGCTCGATCTGAGCGATCACGTCCTCGAACGTCCGCGTTCGCTTGACGGGACGCCAGCCGGTGCCGTCCAACGAAGCCTCCTGGCGGGGAAGGATATGGTTCGCTATGGTCTGACCATACTGTGGTCAGACCATACCTTGGAAGGAGGATCGTGCGAGTCGCCCTGTTCATCACATGTGTGAACGACACGCTCTTCCCCGGCACCGGCAAGGCGGTCGTGTCGCTCCTGCGCAGGCTCGGCTGCGACGTGGAGTTCCCCGCCGCCCAGACCTGCTGCGGTCAGATGCACGTCAACACCGGCTACCGCGAGGAGGGCGTGCGGCTGGCCCGGCACTTCACCGAGGTGTTCGCCGGATACGACGCCGTCGTGGCGCCGTCGGGGTCGTGCGCGGCCATGGTGCGCGAGCAGTACCCGAAGCTGGCCAAGCCGGGCAGCAGGGGGGCGGCGGCGATCGCGGAGGTCGTGCCGAAGGTGTTCGAGCTGTCGGAGTTCCTGCTCGACGTCCTGAAAGTCGAGGACGTAGGCGCATATTTCCCGCACCGGGTGACTTATCACCCGACGTGTCACTCGCTGCGCGGGCTGCACCTGGGCGACCGGCCCACCCGGCTGCTCCAGCACGTACGCGGCCTGGAGCTGGTGCCGCTGCCCGGCTCCGAGGAGTGCTGCGGCTTCGGCGGCACGTTCTCGGTCAAGAACCCGGCGATCTCGGCCGCGATGGGCGCGGACAAGACCCGCAACATCCTGCACACCGGTGCGGAGGTGCTCTGCGCGGCGGACAACTCCTGCCTGATGCACATCGGCGGCACCCTGAGCCGTCAGAAGACCGGCGTCAGGACCATGCACCTGGCCGAGATCCTCGCATCGACGGAGAAGGCCCAATGAGCGCGACATTCCTCGGGATGCCAGGAAATTTCCCGGAAAATGCTAGTAAAGCGGTACATGACTCTCAGCTTCGCTTCAACCTCCGCAAGGCCACGCAGACCATTCGCGGCAAACGGGCCAACGTCGTCGGCGAGCTGCCCGACTGGCAGGAGCTCCGCGCGGCCGGCAAGGCGATCAAGGACCACACGCTCCACCACCTCGACAGCTACCTGATCCAGCTCGAAGCGGCCGTGAGCGCCGCGGGCGGCACCGTGCACTGGGCCAGGGACGCCGCCGAGGCCAACCGCATCGTGACGGACCTGGTCAAGGCCACCGGCGAGACCGAGGTGGTCAAGGTCAAGTCGATGGTCACCCAGGAGATCGAGCTCAACCAGGCGCTGGCCGAGCACGGCATCACCGCGTACGAGACGGACCTGGCCGAGCTGATCGTGCAGCTCGGCGACGACTTCCCCAGCCACATCCTGGTCCCCGCGATCCATCGAAACAGGTCGGAGATCCGCGAGATCTTCCTCGACAAGATGCCAGGGGTGTCGCCCGACCTGACCGACGACCCGCCCGCCCTGGCCGAGGCCGCCCGGCTCCACCTGCGCGAGCGCTTCCTCAGGAGCAAGGTCGCGATCTCCGGCGCCAACTTCATGGTGGCCGAGACCGGCACGCTGGTGGTGCTGGAGTCCGAGGGCAACGGCCGCATGTGCCTGACCCTGCCCGAGACCCTCATCAGCGTCGTCGGGATCGAGAAGCTGGTCCCCTCCTGGCGGGATATGGAGGTCTTCCTCCAGCTCCTGCCGAGAAGCTCCACGGGCGAGCGGATGAATCCCTATACGAGCATGTGGACGGGCGCCGTCGAGGGCCAGGAGTTCCACCTGGTGCTGCTCGACAACGGCCGCACCGACGTGCTCGCCGACGAGGTGGGCCGCCAGGCGCTGCGCTGCATCCGCTGCTCGGCCTGCCTGAACGTGTGCCCGGTGTACGAGCGCGCGGGCGGCCACGCGTACGGCTCGGTCTACCCCGGCCCGATCGGCGCGATTCTCACCCCGCAGCTCAGGGGCATGTCCTCCGAACTGGACGCCTCGCTGCCGTTCGCCTCCAGCCTCTGCGGCGCCTGCTATGAGGTCTGCCCGGTGGCCATCGACATCCCGGAGGTCCTGGTGGACCTGCGGGCCAAGGCCCCGCACGCGGCGGCGGAGAAGGCCGGCATGAAGGTCGCCGGCTGGATACTCAACGACCACGAGCGGCTGGCCAAGGCGCAGCGCGCGGCCTCCCGCCTGCGCAAGCTGGTGCCCAAGCGGCTGCCGGGCCCGCTGTCGGCGTGGACCGACACCAGGGACATTCCCGAAATTCCGGAAGAATCGTTCAGGGACTGGTGGGAGCGTAATGAGCGCGCGTGAGGAGATCCTCGCCAGGATCGGCAAGGCCGTCGCCGGCGCCGGCGACGTGGAGATCCCCAGGGACTACCGGCGGGGACGCCAGGGGGATGACCTGGTGGAGCTGTTCGCCGAGCGGGTCGACGACTACCGGGCGATCGTGCACGTCATTCCGGCGGCCGAGGTGCCTGACAAGATCGACGAGTGCCTCGGGGAGCGCCACATGATCGTCCCCGACGGCTTCGACCGGCCGGGCGGCTGGAGCGACCTGAAGACGGCCGACGGCGTGGTCACGAACTGCGCCGTGGCCATCGCCGAGACGGGCACCATCGTCCTCGACCACGGCCCAGGACAGGGCACGCGGTCCCAGACGCTGGTCCCCGACTACCACCTGTGCGTGGTGCGGGCCGACCAGATCGTGGCGGGCGTCCCCGAGGCGATCGCCCGGCTCGACCCGGCCCGTCCCCTCACCTGGATCAGCGGCCCCTCGGCCACCAGCGACATCGAGCTGAACCGGGTCGAGGGCGTGCACGGCCCCCGCACCCTCGAAGTGATCATCAGTACCTGAGCACGGCCGCCACGTCCGTCACCGCGTCGGTGAACCACAACTCCGCGTCCGTCATCGCCGCCGCCCTGACCAGGGCCGAGTCCGAGCGCTCCTGAACCGGCTCGCTCACGCCCCATCGGCGCAACTCGCCCTGGTCGGTGGCCAGTTGCGTGCCGCCCCCGCCGATCCAGACCGGCTTGGGCACTTCGCCGGGCATCAGCAGCGCGTGCACGCGGCCCTCGCGCAGGGCATGCGAGACCCTGGCCGTCCCGGTGGGACCCGCGGACTCCTGGTGCCGTTCGAGCAGCTCCGCGCGTTTGCGGCCGAGCCAGTCGTCGAGGGCCCGCTCCACGTCCTCCTCGAACTGGCCGTGGTCCTCGCGGCTGCCGTGCTCGACCATCGTGACCCGGTCGGCGGACTTGGTGCCGAGATGGTGCAGCAGGTAGGAGCGCGACTTCGGCTCGCCCGCCACCAGGATCAGCTCCGCGCCGACCCGGCGTACCTGCTCATCGATCTCATGAGCCACGGCCACCGCGTTCTTCTCCCACGTCTCGTCCACCGCGCGCTCGTACCGCTTCTGCGACCAGCCGCCCTGCGCGGTCTTCTGCAGCGGCCACGAGGCGGCCTCCACGATGGCCGTACGCGGCGAGCCGCCCCCGAACATGGTCAGCTCCGCCCCCGCGTGGTCCACGATCACCCGCAGGTGCGGCACGTTCTCGCCGCGCCGCAGCAGCAGCGGCGTGATGTGCGGCAACGGCGTCCACACGGCCAGCTCGTACGGAGCCTCGGCGAGCGACTCGGCCAGCACCACGTCACCGTGCGTGGCGAACAGCGCCCGCCCGGCCGCGGCCCGCAGGGCCTCCTCCTCCAGCGCTTCCATGGTGGCCTTGTCGACATGGTGGTCGAGCCGGTCGCGCACGCTGTGCCAGTGGGTTCCGCGCTCGGGCCTGGTGAGCGCGCCCAGGTAGACCGACGCGTACGGGCCGCTCCGCTCGTACAGGGGCCGGATGAAGTCGAGCCGCACCGTTCACCACCTCCGCTTCTCCACGCCGAGCCCGAGGGCCTTGGCCATCTCCGCCACGTTGGCGTAGCGGCGCTCAGGGAGGGACTCCAGCAGGTCCGACACCTGGTCCGGCGCGTCCACGCGCTCCGCGTGCCGGATCAGCTCCTCCTTGGACGCGGGCCAGTGGGCGTCGCTCAGCCATTTCGCGAGGTCGCTGCGGACGTCCACGCCCCGCTGCGTGATGCCTTCCGGGACGCCGGGTTCGTGACCGGGCGGGTACGACCGCAACGACTCCTCGCCGGACGCCGGCATGGCCTCGGGCTGCTTCCACTCCTCGGCGTGCGTGGTGCCGCCGCCGCGTATCAGGCCCTCGGTCTCGTGCTTCTGCTGATCGTCCAGACGGGGGTTGTGCTTGTCGCTCCCACGTTCCATAGTTCCCTCACTCCTCTCAATGCGCCCCTACCCCCGCTTTCGTGGGCAAACATCGCCCCTGTGTAGCCTGCCGAGGGTGTTCGATCCCGACGTGAGCATCGCCACGGCGCGGCTTACGCTGCGCCAGTTCGGCCCCCAGGACGCGCCCAGGATCCGCTCGATCGTGGAGTCCGGCGTACGGTTCCTGCCGCCCGGCGCGCCCGCCAAGCCGTCCGGCATCGCCCCGTGGCTGGCGAGCGGCGTGCACGAGTTGCGCCGCACCGGCCAGGGCGTGCATCTGGCGATGACCGAGTCCGACGGGCCCGTCGTGGGCGCGATCAGCCTGTTCAAGACCTCGTGGAGCGCGGGCACGACCGAGGTCGGGTACGGCGTGCACCCCCTCTACCGTGGCCGCGGCTTCGCCACGGAGGCCGTGCGCGCGCTCACCGCCTGGACGTTCGAGACCACGCGGCTGCGCAGGATCGACCTGACCGCCAACCTGGACAACGCCGCCTCGCTCCGCGTCGCCCAGAAAGCGGGCTTCACCTGGGAAGGCATGCTGCGCTCCGCCGTGCTGGAAGAGGACGGGCCGCACGACCTGGTCCTCTTCGGCCTGCTGCGCGAGGACGACCGCCTGCCCTCCAGCGCCCTGCCCAGGACCGAGCTGCGCACGCCGCGGCTGCTGCTGCGCCCGCCTTCCCCCGCCGACGTCGGCGATCTGGCCGCCGCCGCGGCCGATCCGCTCACCCAGGCCAGGACGGGCGTGCCGCGCGACTACAACGAGCAGCACGCGCGGGCCTTCATCGACCACGCCGAGCGGCTGCGGATCAGGGGCGCCGGCATCACCTGGACGGCCGAGGAACTGGCCACCGGCCGCTTCGCCGTGAACGTGGACCTGCGCGACATCGACTGGAACAACCGCACCGCCGAGATCGGCTACATGACCGCCCCCTGGGTCAGGGGCAGGGGGTACGCGGGCGAGGCCGTGCTGGCCATCGCCCGCTGGTTGTTCGAGCGCCAGGGCTTCAGCCGGATCCAGTTGCGCGCAGCCCCCGCCAACTCCGCCTCCCAGCGGGTGGCCGAGAAGGCGGGCTTCGTCCGCGAGGGCGTCGCCCGGGCCTCGCTCGGCGGCGAGAACCTGGTCGTCTACAGCCTCATCCCGTCCGACCTGGCCTGAGGGCACACCGGACTGACCCTCTCACCCTTTGTGAAACCCCTCCGCAGCCGTCACCCTTGAGGTGAGGACGGTGAGGCGTAATGATCACGGTGGTCGGCTGGGACGGATCCGAGCTCACGGCCAAGGCGGTGGACAGGCTGCACGAAGCCCGGCTCGTCGTGGCGCCGCAGGCCCTTCTGGGGCGGCTCAAGCTGACCGCGGAGATCGCGGCCGACGGCGCGCTGCTGGAGACCATCGACGGTCACCTCGAACACGGCGAAGGCCCCGCGGTGGTGGTCACGGAGGGTGATCCCGGCTTCTTCGGCGTCGTACGCACGTTAAGGGCCCACGGCCTCAAACCGGACGTGTTGCCGGCCATCTCGCTGGTCAGCCGCGCCTTCGCCTGCGCCGGGCTCAACTGGGAGGACGCCCTGGTCGTCGCCCCTTCCGGCCCTGCCCAGCTCGACCGGGCCGTCAACGCCTGCCGCGCCCACCCCAAGGTCGCGCTGATCGTCGCCCCCGGCGTCGGCCCCGGCGAGATCGCCAGGGAACTGGCGCCCACGACGCCGCGCGCGCTGATCGTGTGCGAGGACCTCGGCGGGCCGGACGAGCGGGTCACGCACAGCCGCATGGGCGAGGCCACCACCAGGCCGTGGAAGGACCCCGACGTGGTCCTCGTCATCGACCCGCTGCACCGGCCCAAGGAGCCGGGCTGGGTGGCCGGGGCCCAGCCGGGGCCGTCCGAATGGGCGCTCCCGTCCGAGGACGGGCTGCCCGCGGAGGTCAGGGCGTACGTGCTGGCCAAACTGGGCCCCCGGCTCGGCGACCTGGTCTGGGACGTGGGCGCGGGCACCGGCCAGATCGCCGTCGAATGCGCCAGGCTCGGCGCGGCCGTCGTGGCCGTCGAGCGCGACGAGGAACGCTGCGCCAAGTTGCGCGCCAGCGTGCTCGAACACGGCGTGAAGGTGGCTCTGACCAGGGGTCAGGCCCCGCCGGCCCTCGAACCGCTGCCCGACCCCGACGCCGTCTACGTGGGCGGCGGCGGCCTCGACGTGGTGATGGCCTGTGTCGCCCGCCGCCCGCGTGCGCTCGTGTGCGTGCTGAGCAAGGTCGAACAGGTCTCGGCCGTGCTCGACCGGCTGCGCGAGCACGGTTACCGCGGAGAGGGCAGCCAGATCCTGGCCTCCAAGCTGGCGCTCGACCCCGACGGCTCACACCGTCTGACCGCCTCTGACCCCGTCTTCGTGGTGCATGCGACGCCCGCGCACACAACGTGACCTGTTCCCTACCGGTGCCCATCGGTTATCCTCGCGTGACTTTGTCTAGTGCACCGGAGAATCCCTCACAATGAAGCCGCCGCTCCTGCTGATCGGGCAGGGCTCACAGGATGACGCCTACGCCGCGGAGTTCGGCAGGTTCGTTCACCGCCTCCGCTGCCGCCTCGACCAGACGGGCGCCGACGTGTCTGGGGGTTACCTGGAGCGGGCCACGCCCCGGCTGAGTGACTCCGTCGCCTCCCTGGTCGCCAGGGGCCACCACCGGCTGGTGGCGCTGCCGCTGAGCCTCAGCAGGGTCGGCGAGGACTTCCCCGCCGCGCTGGCGCTGGAGCAGCAGCGGCACCCCACGCTGATGTACGACTACGGCCGCCCCTTGGGCCCCGACCCCCGCGTGCTGAAGCTGCTGGCCGAGCGGCTCAACGAGGCCGCCGCCGAGATCTCCAAGCCGCGCGCGCTCGAACTGGTGGGCGCCAGGCCCCGGCTCCGCGCCGTGGACGCGCTGCCGTCCGACGACCTCCACGCGCACGTCGAGCCGGGGGAGACCGCCGTCGTCCTGGTCGGCGAGGGCTCCACGGACGCCACCGCCAACGCCGAGGTGCACCGGGTCTCCCGGCTGTTCTGGGAGATGCACGCCTACGACTTCATGACCGTCGAGACCGCCTTCGTGTCGGTCACCCCGCCCGGGGTGCCCGGTGGGCTGGAGCGTTGCCGGCGGCTGGGGGCCAAGCGGGTGATCGTGGTGCCGTACCTGTTGTTCGCGGGTGGCATGCTGGAGCGGGTGTGGGCGCAGGCGCTGGCGTACGGCGCGGGGCACCCCGATCTCGACATCCGCTGCGCCGAGGTGATCGGCGACTGCGAGATCCTGGCGGACGTCGTGATCGACCGCTACGAGGAAGCGCTCCAGCTCGTTCCATAAGTGCAGATTCGTGTGCTCGTCGAGACAGCGCGGATTTGCCGTGTTCGTTGAGACTGTGCAGGTTTATCGTGCTCGTTGAGACAGTGGAGGTTTGTCGTGCTCGCTGAGACACTCGCCGCGATCCGCCCGGCCGACCCGCTGGCGATCGCCGAGGCCCGCGCCCACCAGGATCGCCTCACCAAGCCCCGCGGTTCGCTCGGCGCGCTTGAGGACATCGCGGTACGCCTCGCGGGCGCGGCCGGCTCCAGCCCGCCGCCCATGCCGGAGCCCGCGGCCCTGGCCATCTTCGCAGGCGACCACGGCGTGCACGCGCGCGGCGTCAGCCCGTGGCCGCAAGAGGTCACGGTGCAGATGGTCGCCAACTTCCTGGCCGGCGGCGCGGTCGCCAACGCCTTCGCCGCCCAGGCCGGCGCGTCGGTGACCGTGGTGGACGTGGGCGTCGCCGCCGACCTGCCCGACGCGCCGAACCTGATCAAACACAAGATCGCGTACGGCACCGCCGACCTGTCCACGGGCCCCGCCATGACCGTCGACCAGGCCGTCAGGGCGCTGGAGGCGGGCATCGCGGTGGCCAGGGGCCTGGTGGCCGAGGGCGCGCGCTGCCTGATCACCGGCGACATGGGCATCGCCAACACCACCGCCTCCGCCGCGCTGATCTCCGCCTTCACCGGCAAGGACCCGGCGGAGGTGACCGGGAGGGGCACGGGCACCGACGACGAGATGTACGTGCGCAAGGTCGGCATCGTCCGCGAGGCCCTGCGGGCGAACGCCCTCACCGACGCCTCCTCCTCGCCCAGCGAGGCGCTGCGGGCCCTGGCCGCCGTCGGCGGGTTCGAGCACGCGGCACTCGCCGGCTTCATCCTGCACGGCGCGGCGGTGCGCGTGCCGGTGATCCTCGACGGCGTCATCGCCGGCGCCGCCGCCCTGGTGGCAGCCGCGCTCGACCCCGCCGCCATCGACCACTGCGTGGCGGGCCACCGCTCGGCCGAGCCCGGCCACGCCACCGCGCTCGCCCACCTCGGGCTGCGCCCGCTGGTGGACCTGGAACTGCGGCTCGGCGAGGGCACGGGCGGGCTGCTGGCGCATCCGATGGTGTGCGCGGCCGTACGCGTGCTGCACGACGTGGCGACGTTCGATTCGGCGGGAGTGACGGAAAAGCCCGTGTGATGATGGAGGCACTGGAGGTGCGAACAGTGTCTCGTTATGGTCCGATGTACGGCCCTGACATCACGTTTCTCGGCGTAGACCGCTGCGACGTCAACGACCAGGCCACCTACGAGGACGCCGACGTGGTGATCATCGGCGCCCCGTTCGACGGCGGCACGTCGAACCGGCCGGGCGCCAGGTTCGGCCCGATGGCGCTGCGCCAGGCCTGCTACCTGCCGCACGACGGCTCCAGGCCCAGCCTGGCGCTGCGCGTGGACGCCCTGCGCGACCTGCGGGTGCTCGACGCCGGTGACGTCGAGTGCTACTCGGGCGACGTCGAGGGCTCGCTGACGGCGATCGAGGACGCGGTGCACCGGGTGGCGGCCTCGGGCGCGATCCCGCTGGTCCTGGGGGGTGACCACACCGTGGCACTGCCGGACGCGCGGGGGACCTCCCGGGCGTACGCGGCCGGGCGTACCTCGATGATCCACTTCGACGCGCACGCCGACACCGGCGACATCGCCTTCGGCCACCTGTACGGCCACGGCCAGCCCATGCGCAGGCTCATCGAGTCGGGGGCCGTCCGCGGCGACCGGTTCCTCCAGCTCGGGCTGCGCGGCTACTGGCCGGAGCCGGAGACGCTCGGCTGGATGGCCGCCCAGAACATGCGTTCCTACGAGATGACCGAGATCGTGGCCCGCGGGCTCGACGAATGCCTGACGGAGTCGTTCGGGATCGCGCTCGACGAGTGCGACCAGATCTTCCTGTCCGTGGACATCGACGTCTGCGACCCCGGCCATGCCCCGGGCACCGGCACGCCCGAGCCCGGCGGCCTCACGGCCCGGCAACTCCTCGATGCGGTACGCCGGATCTGCTATGAAATGCCGGTGGCCGGGATGGAGGTGGTCGAGGTGGCGCCGCCCTACGATCACGCGGACATCACCGCCTACCTCGGAAACCGGGTTATCCTTGAAGCCTTGTCAGCGATGGCCAGACGCCGTAAAGACGATGAGGGCGGGCCTCGCTGGGATCCCCGGCAGCCTCTTCTCGACGGCCGTTAACCCGGGCGCAGCAAATGACGCATTCGAAGCCGGTAGGTTTACCTCTTAACACAACCTTCGCGAACGGGAGATTCCCCCCATGGGTCCCTACCTCCTCGGCCTGCGGCTTTCCGGCCGCCGGGTCCTCGTCGTTGGCGGCGGCCGCGTCGCCCAGCGACGCGTTCCCGCGCTGCTTGAGGCCGGTGCGGAAATCACCGTTGTGTCGCCGTCCGTCACACCCGCCCTCGACGACCTGATCGCCGCGGGCCGGATCACCTGGCACGCCAGGCCCTACGAGGTCGGCGACTGCGACGGGGCCTGGCTCGTGCAGGCCTGCACCGACCACAGGTCCGTCAACACGGCGGTCGCCGCCGAGGCGGAGGCCAAACGGGTGTGGTGCGTGCGCGCCGACGACAAGGACTCCTCCGCCGCCTGGACACCGGCCAGTGGCCGGGTCGACGAGATCAGCGTGGCCGTCACCGCCGGCGGCGACCCGCGAAGAGCCGCCGGCATCAGGGACGCGATCGTCGAGGCGCTGCGTGACGGCACCGTCGACGCCCGGCGCAACCGCACCAAGCCGGTCGGCGTGGCCCTCGTCGGCGGCGGCCCCGGCGACCCCGGCCTGATCACGGTGCGCGGGCGGCAGCTCCTCGCCCAGGCCGACGTGGTGGTCGCCGACCGCCTCGCGCCCCGGGCCCTGCTCGACGAGCTCACCCCCGACGTCGAGCTGATCGACGCCGCCAAGGTCCCCTACGGCCGCGCGTTGTCCCAGGAGACGATCAACGAGCTGCTCGTGGACCGCGCCAGGCAGGGCAAGTTCGTGGTCCGGCTCAAGGGCGGCGACTCCTTCGTGTTCGGCCGCGGCGGCGAGGAGATGATCGCCTGCGCCGAGGCAGGCATCCCCGTGCTCGTCGTCCCCGGCCTGACCAGCGCCGTCGCGGTCCCCGCCGCCGCCGGCGTCCCGGTGACGCACCGGGGGGTGAGTCAGGAGTTCCACGTCATCTCCGTGCACGTGGCGCCCGACGACCCCAAGTCCACCGTCGACTGGCCCGCGCTGGCGCGTTCCCAGGGCACGCTGGTGCTGATGATGGCCGTCGAGCGGCTGGCGAAGGTGGCCGAGGCACTCGTTCGCGACGGACGTGCCCCGGAGACTCCCGTAATGGTGGTACAGGACGGTACTCTTCCGACCCAGCGGGCGGTCACCGCTTCGCTGTCCACCGTGGCCGACCGCGTGTCCGCGGCCGGGATACGGCCGCCGGCGATCGTCATCGTCGGCGACGTCGTGAGGGTCGGCCAGGAGGTCGAGATGGTTCGAGCGGAGCGCTTGCCGTGAACACGGCCATGGATGACGAGTCACCTGGGGAGCAGACGTTGAGCTTCCGCCCGGTGACGGACGAGGACCTCGACGAGGCCCGCGACGACGGCACCCCAGGCGCCCGAGGCACCCCGGCCACGCCGGGCCCCTCGGATCCGCCGGGCACCTCGGACGTTTCGGGCGTCTCGGATCCGCCGAGTGCCTCGGACGTTTCGGGCGTGTCAGATCTGTCGGGCACCTCGGGCGTGTCAGGCGCCTGGGACGCGTCGGGCGATTCGGGCGCCTCGGGCGTGTCGGGCGCCTCGGACGTGTCGGATGACGAGGCTGCGGCTCGGGATGGTGCCTCGGAGCGGCAGGAAGTGTCGGGCCGCCAGGGCTCGGCGCCCTTGCCACGGCGGCTTCGGCCGGATGCCCGTGAAGCTCGGGCGGGGCTGGGCGGTCGCGAAGCCGGAGACACGCCCTTCGGGCGGCGGGAGTCGCTGGGCGGCCGTGGGGCTCGAGACGGAGCAGCCACCGGTGAGTCTGGTGACGAGCGTGCTGGTCAGTGGTTCCGTGGCGACTCCGCTACCCGTGAGGCTCCCGAGGAGACCCCGGCGCGGAGGCCCTCACTCTTCGAGAAGCCGGCCGCGCTGCGTCGACCCGCGACTGAGGGACGCCCCGCGACTGAGGAACGCCCTTCAACTGAGGGACGACCCTCGCCTGAGGGACGACCCTCGCCTGAGGGACGACCCTCGCCTGAGCGACGACCCTCGGCTGAGCGACGACCCTCGGCTTTCCGGCGACCGCCCGGCTTCGAGGAGGCGGAGCCCTCGGCCGAGCGGCCCTCCCTCTTCGTCAGGCCCGCCTCCCTCGGCGGCCCCGGAGCCCGCCCGGGCCCGCCTGCCGAGGATGAGCCGGTTGCCGAGGCAGGCACCACAGAGCCTCAAGCCTTGAAATCCCACGACGAGCCGACC
The DNA here is from genome assembly GCF_042656245.1 of Nonomuraea insulae. Lineage (NCBI taxonomy): Bacteria > Bacillati > Actinomycetota > Actinomycetes > Streptosporangiales > Streptosporangiaceae > Nonomuraea > Nonomuraea insulae. The sequence continues at coordinate 96,018 of NZ_JBHSPA010000023.1, read as the reverse complement.
CCCGTGGAGCCTGCCGCAAGCGCGGAAAGGGCAGGAGACGTAAGCGGCGGTAAGCCGGCGGACAGCGCTGACGTCCTGGGCGACGCCGAGGCCACAGGCCCCGCTGACGTCCTGGGCGACGCTGAAGCCGCAGGCGTCACCGACATTCTGGGCGACGCTGAGGCCACAGGCCCGGCTGACATCGGCGACGCTGAGGCCACAGGCCCGGCTGACATCCTGGGCGACACTGAGGCTGCTGACGCCCTGGGTGACGCTGAAGTCGCAGGCGTCACTGACATCCTGGACGACGCTCAAGCCGCAGACTCCGCTGACATCCTGGACGACGCTGAGATCGCAGACGCCACTGACACCAGCAGCAGCGCCGCTGACACTTTCGATGCATTCGCTGTTGCTGCCGGTGAGTCCGCGCCCGCTACCGGTGAGTTCTCACCGGATGCCGGCGAATTCGCATCGGATGTCGACGAGCCCGCAGCCCGTACCGACGAGCCCGCAACCCGTACCGGTGAATCCGCAGCTCGTACCGGCGAGTTCGAGGTGGATGCCGACGACGCCGCAGCAGATGGCGGCGAGATGGCAACGGGCGTCGGTGAGTTCGCGGCGGAAAGCGAGACCGTGGCCGACGTCGGCGGATCTGTGGCCGATGGTGGCGGGGACGTCGGCGGGGTCGTGGGCGATGGTGGCGAGCCCGCAGGCGGCGTAGGCGACGAGGCGGCAGGCGACGAGGCGGCAGGAGACGGCGTCGATGAGGACGACGCCGATGACGGCGACACCGATGAGCCTGTCGCCGCGACGTCGGGCATTTCCGATGGGTCGCAAGGTGCGGGCGAAAGCGGTGAGGCAGCGGGAGCGGGTGAGCGGCTGGAGGAGTTGCCTGCCGAAGCGGCCGAGGCGCTCATGACCGCGCTCAACACCCTCCGTGAAAGCATCGCCGACCTGCGGTTCGGGCTGGACCTGCCCGGCTCGGACGAGGCCAGGCAGGCGCAGGCCGAACTGCTGGCTCAGCTTGAGGACTACGTTCTGCCCCGGGTCAGGACCAGCGCCGCCCCGGCCCTGATCGTGATCGCGGGCTCGACGGGCGCGGGCAAGTCCACCCTGGTCAACAGCCTGGCCGAGAAGAACGTCTCGCGTACAGGTGTACGCCGCCCGACCACCGGCACTCCGGTGCTGGCCTGCCACCCGGAGGACCACAAGTGGTTCGCTGAGGGCGAGCTGCTCGGCGGGCTGGAACGCCTCGACAAGGCGACCCCCGAGGCCGGGATGCGCAGCCTGGTCATCGTCGCGACCGAGAAGCTCCCGCAGGGCGTCGCGCTGCTCGACACCCCCGACATCGACTCGGTGGTCGAGGAGCACCACGAGATCGCGCACCGCATGCTCGACGCCGCCGACCTTTGGATCTTCGTGACCACGGCGGCCCGCTACGCCGACGCCCCCGCCTGGAACCTGCTGCGCCTGGCCAAGGAGCGCGGCGCCCGCCTGGCGATCGTGCTGTCGCGGGTGCAGCAGAAGTCCGCGGACGTGGTGCTGAAGCACTTCGCACGGATGCTGACCGAGTACGGGCTGGGCGACATCGACAGGTTCGTCATCCACGAGGCGAAGGTGGGCGACGGACGGCTGCCCGACAGCGAGGTCACCGACCTGCGGATGTGGCTGGCCGAGTTGTCGGTGGACGAGGGGCGGCGGGCGCAGGCCGTTCGCGAGACGCTGAACGGCGTGCTCAACAGCTTCCGCACGCGCGTACCCGCGCTGGCCAGGCACCTGGAGGCGCAGGTCGCGTTCAGGGCGGAGCTGCGCGGCGACGTCGAGGCGGCCTTCCTGAGCGCGCTCAACGAGATCGACAAGTCGTCGAAGAACGGCTCCCTGCTGCACGGCGAGGTGCTCGCCCGCTGGCAGGACTTCACCGGCTCCGGCGATCTCATGCGCTCGCTGCAACTGCGCAGGCGCGGGCGGGCGGCCAAGCAGGCGCCGGAGCGCGTGCTGGCGTTCAAGGCGGCGATACGCACCGGGCTCGAATCGGTCATCGTGGCCGCCGCCAACCGGGCCTCCGAGGAGGTGGTGGCGCGCTGGCGGCACCGTTCGGAGCTGGGCGCCAAGTTCGGGGAGAACCTCGACAGGCCGTCCGGTGATCTCGTACGGCACACCGGCCGGGCCATCGCGTCCTGGCAGGAGCATCTCAGCGAGCTGGTGCGCACGGAGGGTGTGGCCAAACGGTCGGTGTCGAAGCTGGTCTCGTTCGACCCCGACTCGCTCGCGTTGATCTTCATGGTCGCCATGTTCAGCGGCTCCAACGGCGAAGGCGTGCCACATCGGCTGGTCAACGCCCTGCTCGGCGCCGAGTCGCTGCGCGGCATCGGCTCCAAGGCGCTCAGCGACCTGCGGGCCAGGATCGGCATGTTGTTCGACGAGGAAGCCATGCGTTACGTGCAAGCGCTCGACTCCGCCGGCATTCCCGACGAGTCCGTCGCGACCCGGCTCTATCAGGCAACGTACAACCTCGAGGTCGCTCGATGACCACCACGACCACCACGACCAACAGACCAGGGCTCGCTCCGCGGTTGTCCGCGCTCACCAAGGTGGTGGAGCTGGGCCCGGGGCGGCTGGACAAGAAGCTGCTCAACGACGCCGGTGCGCTGCTGCTGCGGGCGGGCGACCGGCTCAAGCTGTCGTCCGAGCACACCGTGGTCGCCCTCGCGGGCGGCACGGGAAGCGGCAAGTCGTCGCTGTTCAACGCCATCTCCGGGCTTGAGCTGTCGCCGACCGGCGTACGCAGGCCGACCACCGCCCGTACCCACGCCTGTGTGTGGGGGCTGGAGGGCGCCGCGCCGCTGCTCGACTGGCTGCAGATCCACCACCGGCACCGCTTCTCGCGCGCCAGCGCGCTCGACAAGGGCGACAGCCAGCTCCACGGGCTCATCCTGCTCGACCTGCCCGACCACGACTCGATCAGGGCGCTCACCGACACCGAGGCCGACCGCCTCATCGGGCTGGCCGACCTGGTGGTGTGGGTACTCGACCCGCAGAAGTACGCCGACGCCTCCACGCACCGGCGCTACGTGACCGAGCTGGCCGGGCACGACGCGGTGACCGTGTTCGCGCTCAACCAGGCCGACCGGCTCACCGCCGAGGAGCTGGCCGAGCTGGTCATCGACCTCAACGACTTGCTGCGCAGGGAAGGCGTGGAGCATCCCAGCGTCGTACCGACCTCCGCGGTCACCGGCCGGGGCATCGAAAGCCTCAAGAGCGTCATCTCGACCGCGGTCGGCCGGCGGCGGGCCGCCATCCAGAAGATCGAGGCGGACCTGCACCGGCTGGAGCAGAAACTCAGCCAGGCCATGCCGATGGGGGAGGCGCTGTCCGCGCCGTCCACGGTCGACGACGCTCGCCGAATGGGGCTGACGGACGCGTTGTGTGACGCGGTGGGCGTACCGGCCGTGGGTGAGGCCATGGAGAACGTCTACGCGGAGCGGTCCAGCCGATGGGTCGGGTGGCCGTACCCGAGGTGGATCGGGAAGTTCCGTACCGACCCGCTCAAGAGCCTCCGGCTGGAGGACGTGGGGAAGGAGATCCGCGGCATCGCGACCACCTCGGTGAGCGCCCAGTCGGCCGAGGTCACCAACGCTGTGCAGGCGCTGACCGACGGGCTCTCCATGGGGATGCACCCGGTGTGGCGCACCGCCGTTCACCAGGCCGCCAGATCCCGCTCCAGCCAGCTCCCGCAAGCCCTGACCGAGGACCTCACGGAGGTGGCGCCGCAGCTCGACCGGGTGCCCGGCTGGTGGCGAGTGCTCAAGGTGTGGCAGTACTTCCTGGTGGTCGCCTTCGTGGCCGGGCTGGCCTGGCTGGCGGTCGGCCTGCTCATGCCCGGGCAGTTGCCACCCGCGCTCGAACTGCTGGGCGACAGCGCGACGTTGCCGTGGGTGGGCCTGATGATGGCTTCTGTACTGGGGCTCGGGGCGTTGTCCGGCATCGCCTCCCGGAACTTCGTGGAGCTGGGGGCTTCGCGGGAGCGGGAACGGCTTGAGCGGGAGATGCGGCGCAGGGTGGCGGCCGTGTCGGCGACGATGGTGGTGGAGCCTGTGGAGCGGGAGCTGGGGCGTCACCATGCCTTCTACACGGCCATGAGGGATTTGTCCGTTTGACCCGATACCGTCGAGCTGCTGGGCGGGCCGCCAACACGGCCCGCCCACCGCCAGCTCAGGGCTGCACTCTCCTCCCCGCCGCCAGCCTGGGGCTGCACGCCTCCTCGCTACCAGCCTGGGGCTGCACGCCTCCTCGCCACCAGCCTGGGGCTGCACGCCTCCTCGCCACCAGCCTGGGGCTGCACGCCTCCTCGCCACCAGCCTGGGACTGCACGCCTCCTCGCCACCAGCCTGAGGCTGCACGCTTCCCGCCACCAGATCGGGGCTGTACGCATCCCCGCCACCAGATCGGGGTTGCGCGCGGACGCCCTTCACCGCCAGATCGGGCTGCGAGCGGAACGCCCCCCAGACCTCGCACCACTTCGCCCAACCCTCGCCCAGCGGCAATCACATCTCTGCGCCCTAAACCATTTCCTTGCCCCCAGACCTCGCACCACTTCGCCCAACCCTCGCCCAGAGGCAATCACATCTCTGCGCCCTAAACCATTTCCTTGCCCCCAGGCATCGCGCCGCATCTCCCGCTTCCCCCGCCCCTTCGTCCACAGGCACCCCCACCCCCGCACCCCTCGTCCACAGAACCGCGTTCGGTCGCCCCCGCCCCCGCCCTCCCACGGCACCGTGTTCCCAGATCGCGGGCAGTCCGCCCGCCATAGGGGAGGCACGGGATGAACGACATCTACATCACGCTCACCGGCAACGTCGCGGCAGAGCCGAGGCAATACAGTTTCGACGAGGGCGTCAAGGTCACCTCGCTGAGGGTGCTCACCTCGCACCGCTACTTCGACAAGAAGACGGGCCAATGGGTGGACGGTGAGAAGGTCTGCTTCACGGTCCGCTGCTGGCGCGCGTTGGGAGAAAACGTCGCAGCCTCCGTACGGGCGGGCAACCCCGTGGTGGTGTCGGGCAAACTGCGCATCCGCGAGTTCGGCGCCGAGGGGGATCGCCGCTTCATGCCGGAAATCGAGGCCAGCGCGGTGGGGCACGACCTGCGCTGGGGCACCGGCGCCTTCACCAAGCCGGAACGGGGCGGCGGTGTCGGCTCGATGAGCAGGGAGATGCGCGACCGACTGGACGAGGAGACCCGCGACTGGGCAATGGGCCCCCGCTCCCAGCGCTCCCTGGGCCGCCCGGGACGCGGCGACGAAAGCACCCTCCACCCCTTCGCCGCCGACCCCGACCCGATGCGCCCTCTGGGCCTGGACGAGAGCACCGTACGCCCCCTGAACTCGGACGACGGCGCCGTCCGAGTTCAGGGACCGGACGACGGCGCCGTCCGCACGCTGGGACCGCACGACGGCGCCGTACGCACGCTGGGACCGGACGACGGCGCCGTACGCACGTTGGGGTCGGACGGCGCCGTACGCACGCTGAGCTCGGGAGGCGGGGCCCGCACATCAGGGCCGGAGGAGGAGGCCGTAGGCGCGCTGGGATCCGAGTCCGAAACGGTGCGCACCTCGGGGATGGACGAGGACGCTGCCCACACACCCTGGTCAGACGAGGGAGCCACCCGCTCGCTGGGGTCGGGCGGTGGCGCGGTGCGTGCGTCGGAGTCGGAGGGCGGCGCGGTGCGTGCATCGGGGTCGGAGGGCGGCGCGGTGCGTGCATCGGGGTCGGAGGGCGGCACCGCGCGTGCGTCAGGGTCGAGGCCGGGGGACGGTGCCCGGCGCACGTTGGAGTCAGGGGCCGGCGCCGTGCGCACATTCAGGTCAGGCGATGACACGGTTCGCATCCTGGGTGCCGAGGACGATGGCAAGGGACGCGAGGCGGGTGCCGATGAAGAGGGCGGCGACGGAGAGCAGTCGAGGATGGAGGAGTTCGCCGCAGCGTAGCAACGGGCAGATGTAGACGGCCCTGGCCGCAGGGGGCACCGACCACTAATGCGGTGCCCTCCGCGCGCTTCCACATCCCCGATCCCAGTAACGTGCACATCGTCCGGGCGTAGGCCATCACGTGGGTGAGGCCGGGCCGACTTCGCTGGCCGCATGGCAGGCCAGGTCAAGCAGGTGCGCGTGCATCGGCGTGGCCGCTTCGCCGGCCGCAGATACGGCATCTCCGGCTGCATGGCGTGGGGCCGTCACGTGGGTGGGGCCGGGTCAGCTTCGCTGGCTGGACGGATGGTTGCAGGCGTTTGGCGATGCGCCCTGGTGGCGCTGGCGAGGGGCTTCGCCTGTCCGTGGCGATGCCGTCATCGCAGGAGAGAGGCGACCCGAGCGGAGGGGGTCGCCGTAGCGGAGAGAGGCGCCCCCGGCGAAGAGGGGTGGCCGTAGCGGAGAGGGGGTTCTGGCGGGGAGGGGTGGTCCATGTGGAGGTGGGGGTCTGGCGGAGAGAGGCGACCCTAGCGGAGGGGGGTGGCTCTGGCGGGGACGGGCGGTCCATATGGAGGGGGGGCTCTGGCGGAGAGGCGACCCTAACCGAGACAGGCCATCCGGCGCGGTGGCGAAGCCTGCCGAGTTGGCTGCCGACGCCTGCCCGGTGAATGCCTGCCCTGTGAAGGGGTGCCTGGTGGACGCCGTGCCGATTGCACGCTTGCCCGGTGAATGGGTGCCTGGTGGATGCGTGCCTGGTGCGGCGCTTGCCCGGTGAATGCTGCCCGGTGAATGCCTGCCTGGTGGACGCTGTGCCGGTTGCGACGCCTGCTCAGTGAATGCGTGTCCGGTGGATATCGGCCCGGTGGATGTCGGGCTGGTGGATGTCTGCGCAGCAGCGGTGGGGGTGGGGTGTGTGGTGGGGGGAAAGGCGCAGGGGACGGTTGGGATGGGGGAGAGGGGGGAGGGGGCATCGGCCGGGTCCCGTTGACACCCCGAGGGGCGGCCGATGGTGTGTTGCCCGCGTCAGATGGCTAGAGCATCTGTCAGGTCCAGGTCACGCCCCGCACCATGGCTGCTCCTTTCCAGCACGGCTTCATGACGGCCCGCTCGTGGAGTGAGCAGGTGTGGTCATTGCCAACGTATCGGTTCCCATCGCGCAACGCACACTCCGCAATTATTGTGTTACACATCGTTAGTCAGGGAGGAGACGAGATGGCGGTGACCAGTCACGTCCTGATCAAGTCACGCGACGGTGTGTCAACTCTGGCCGATCGCTGGCCATTGCTAGGGCAACGTCGTCCACTCGTGGTCTACTTGTGCGCGATTGTCGCTCTTGACGTTGTTGCGATCATCATGTTCGGGGCGTCCACCGTTCTTCAGTGGCGGGACGTGCTGACGTTCGGCGCCCTCATGGGGTGTGGTGCGGTGTGCATCGAGGCGAGCAGGCGCCTGGGCATGCCCGCCGGAGTGTCGCGAGACCTGTTGTCGGCTTGGTGGTTGCCGGTGGCGTTGCTCTTGCCGCCGGTTTATGCCCTTTTCGCACCCATTGTGCTGCAGTTTCTGCTTCAGGTACGTGTACGGGCGACGGTGCTGTATCGCCGGGTGTTCAGCTCGGCCGCTATTGGGCTGGCTGGTTGCACGGCTTCGGTGGTGTTTCACCGGTTTGTGGACGATCCTGGGGTTTTGTCTCGGGGGAGCGGTCCGCCGATCCTCATCGCGGTGGCGGCCGCCGTACTGTTCTCCCTGCTCAACATCGCGCTCATCGCCATCGCCGCCCACACCGCCGATCCCGACATCACCTGGCGGGGAGTTCTGTGGGACAGGGAGAGCGTGCTGCTGGACATCGTCGAACTGTGCCTCGGCATCACGGTGTCCATCTGCTGCGGTCTCAACCTGGGCCTGCTGGTTCTCACGTTGCCGCCCGTGGTGCTGCTGCAGCGCAGCCTTCTGCATGCTCAGCTCCAAGCCGCGGCCCGTACCGATGCCAAGACCGGGTTGCTCAACGCGGCCGCCTGGCAGCGCGAGGCCGACACCGAGATCGTCCGGGCCCGCCGCACCGGTGACACGCTGGCGTTGCTGATCATCGACATCGACCACTTCAAACGCGTCAACGACGCTCACGGCCATCTGGTCGGTGATCAGGTACTGGTCGGGGTGGCGTCGATGTTGCGCAGCCAGCTACGTGACTACGACGTGGTGGGGCGGTTCGGAGGTGAGGAGTTCGTCGTCCTGCTGCCGGGAGCCGATATCGACGAGGCCCGGCGGGTGGCCGAACGGCTGCGCGTCCGCATCGGGCACATGGCTGTCCCTGTTGATGACACCCTGGTCAGGGTCACCATCTCGGCTGGTGTGGCGTTGATGAACGTGCATGGTGACGATCTGATTGATTTGCTGACGGCTGCGGATCTGGCGCTTTATCGGGCGAAAGAACTGGGGCGGGACCGTGTGTGCATTCCCGCCGTCCAGCCGCCGCCCCCCTCCCTCCCAAACGACACCACCGCCTGAGCCTCCCCTCTCCCCTCTCCCATCTTCCGTCTCCGCGTCGGGCTCGCGTGGAGTGCGCAGGGCCTGCGTGGAGTTGTGTCGGGCTGGCATGAGTAAACAGGGCCAGTGTGAGTGGGTCGAGTCCGCGTGGAGTGTGTTGGGCTCGTGTGAAGTGGAGTGTGTCGGGCAAGCGTGAGTGCGTCGAGTCCGCGTGGAACGTGTTGAGCTCGGATGAAGTGTGGCGGGCCTGTGTGAAGTGGAGTGTGTCGGGCCGGCGTGAGTGCGCTGAGCTCGGATGGTGTGCGCTGAGCTCCGGTGGTGCTGAGCTCCCGGTGGTGTGCGCTGAGCTCCGGTGGTGGTGCTGAGCTCCGGTGGTGGTGCTGAGCTCCCGGTGGTGTGCGCTGAGCTCGGGTGGAGGTTCAGGGGGAGGTGGGCGGGTTTGCCGAGGAGATCGGGTGGTTGTGGGGTCGCTGCTGTTGGGCTGCTGGTGGGGGTGTTGTGAGGCCCGCAGAGGGGGGCGTGTCTGGTGTGCGCAGACGTCGGGTCCCAGGGCGTACTCGCGGAGAGCGGCGGAAGCCTGGGTTGGGAGCCCCTAAGCTAGAGGCATGCCGGAGTACATCTACACGCTGCAGCGCGTGCGCAAGGCGCATGGCGACAAGGTTGTCCTTGACGACGTCACGCTGTCGTTCCTGCCCGGAGCCAAGATCGGTGTCCTGGGGCCGAACGGCACCGGGAAGTCGACGCTGCTTCGGATGATGGCCGGCCTGGACCAGCCGTCCAATGGTGAGGCCAAGCTCATGCCGGGCTTCTCGGTCGGCATGCTCCAGCAGGAGCCGCCGCTCAACGAGGAGAAGACCGTCCTCGGCAACGTGCAGGAGGGTGTCGCCGAGACGATGGCGATGCTCCAGCGCTACAACGACATCGCCGAGCAGATGGCCACCGACTACAGCGATGATTTGCTGGAGGAGATGGGCAAGCTGCAGGACCAGTTGGAGCACCGCAACGCCTGGGAGCTTGACAGTCAGCTTGAGCAGGCCATGGACGCCCTGCGTTGCCCCCCGCCCGACGCCGACGTGACCACGTTGTCCGGTGGTGAGCGCCGCCGGGTCGCGTTGTGCAAGCTGCTGCTTGAGGGGCCTGACCTGTTGCTCCTCGACGAGCCCACCAACCACCTCGACGCGGAGAGCGTGCAGTGGCTGGAGCAGTACCTGGAGAAGTACGCCGGCACGGTCCTGGCCGTCACCCACGACCGCTACTTCCTTGACAACGTCGCCGGCTGGATCCTGGAGCTCGACCGGGGCCGGGCATACGCGTACGAGGGCAACTACTCCACCTACCTGGAGGCCAAGGCGCAGCGCCTCAAGGTCGACGGGCAGAAGGACGTCAAGCGGAAGCGGCGCCTCGAGGACGAGTTGGAGTGGGTCCGGTCCAATCCGAAGGCCCGCCAGACCAAGAGCAAGGCTCGCCTCCAGCGTTATGAGGAGATGGCGGCCGAGGCCGACAAGCATCGCAAGCTCGACTTCGACGAGATCCAGATCCCGCCGGGCCCGCGTCTGGGCACCACGGTGATCAGGTCCGAGGTGTTGACCAAGGGGTTCGGAGACCGGCTGCTGATGGAGGGGCTGACGTTCGACCTGCCGCGCAACGGCATCGTCGGCATCATCGGCCCCAACGGCGTCGGCAAGACCACACTGTTCCGCATGATCACTGGTAGCGAGACACCCGACACCGGTTCGATCACGGTCGGTGACACGGTCAAGATCTCCTACGCGGACCAGAGCCGTGGCGGCATCGACCCCAAGAAGAACGTCTGGGAGGTCGTCTCCGACGGGCTCGACCACATCAAGGTCGGCAACGTGGAGATGCCGTCGCGGGCGTACATCGCGGCGTTCGGGTTCAAGGGGCCCGACCAGCAGAAGAAGGCCGGGGTGTTGTCGGGCGGCGAGCGCAACCGGCTCAACCTGGCGCTCACGCTCAAGCAGGGCGGCAACGTGCTGCTGCTGGACGAGCCGACCAACGACCTCGACACCGAGACGCTGTCGTCGCTGGAGAACGCGCTGCTCGACTTCCCGGGCTGCGCGGTGATCACCTCGCACGACCGGTGGTTCCTCGACCGCATCGCCACGCACATCCTGGCGTGGGAGGAAGGGTCGAACTGGTTCTGGTTCGAGGGCAACTTCGCCGACTACGAGAAGAACAAGATCGAGCGGCTGGGGGCCGATGCGGCGCGTCCGCACCGGGTGACCTACCGCAAGCTGCACCGGGACTGATCCCGGCGTTCATGGTGTGGGTGTCCCGGCCCCGTGGTGAGTGTGCCATGGGGCGGTGATGCCGTGGTTCGGGCATGCCCGGAAGTGGTGTGCCGTGCTGTACGCGCGCCGCGGGTTCGAGGGGTTCGAGCTCCCGTGATGCGTCGCGTGCTGTGTAGGCGGTGACCCCATGGTGCTGATGCGCCATGGGGTCGTTGCTGTTCCATGGCGTGGGTCCCGGTGGCGTGGGTCTGATGGTGTCTCCCGGGTGTCCTGCGGCGGGATCGACGGCAGGCTCTACTGCGCGGGCGGCACGGACGGGGCCGCCACCTCGACCGGCGCCTACGCCTGCGACCTGAAGGCCAACGCCTGCGACCCGAAGGCCAACGCCCTGCGACCCGAAGGTCAACGCCTGGTCGCCGACCTGCCGCTGGACCTGGTGGGCTCCGCGTACGCGGTGGCCAACGGCAAGTTGCTGGTCTCGGCCGGCTTCAGTCTCGGCCTCGGAGCGTCACCAACGAGTGCTTCGCCTGCGACCCGGCGTCGAACTCCTGGAGCCCGCTGCCCAACGCCGACGTCGCGCTGACGGGCGCGGCGGGGGCCACCGGCTTCTCCGTGGTCGGCGGCACGGTCGCGACGACGGAGGTGCCGGTCGTCACGGCCAGGTGGCTGTCCGGCTACGACCGGCATGGTCGCGACGACGGGGTGCCGGTCGTCACGGTCAGGTGGCTGTCCGGCTACGACCGGCATGGTCGCGACGACGGGGGTGCCGGTCGTCACGGCCAGGTGGCTGCCCGGCTACGACCAGCCGTACGCCGACGTGCCGTGGTTGTCGGACAGGGCGTCCAGGACGGAGCTGCGAGCCGGTCGGCCAGGGCGTCCAAGACGGAGTTGCGGGCCGGGCAGAGCGCCAAGGTCACCGTGACTCTCGACGCGGGGCGGCGTACGACGAGCATGCTCAGCGCGTACACGGGGGCGGTGACGCTCGTGACGGACTCCCCGCACCAGGCCGAGCCCGTGCCGGTGACGATGAAGGTGCGGCCGCCCAGGTCCTGGGCCCGCGTCACCGGCACGGTGAGCGGCCCCGGCGGGCCGCTGGCGGGGGCGTCGGTACGAGTGGAGTACGGCCCCGGTGGGCCGCTGGCGGGGATGTCGGTGCGAGTGGAGTACGGCCGCGGCGGGCAGACGGTCGTGACGGGGGCCGACGGCCGGTACGAGGCCTGGCTGGAGCGCGGTCCGGTGAAGATCACGGCCCGGTGAAGATCGCGGTGATCATGGAGGGCTACCGCCCGGTCACCGCGTCCGCCCGCGTCAGCGGCGGCGACAACGGCGGTCAAGGACGTCCTGCTGACCAAGGACTAGGACCACCATCTGCGGCGAGCCGCCAGCACACCCGCCTGGAACCGGCTCGTCGCGGACAACCGGGCCATCAGCTCCTGAATCCGGCGCTGCACGGTCCGGTAGCCGATGCCGAGCTGCCGGGCGATCGCCTCGTCCGACAGCCCGTGCGCGAGCAGGGAGACGATCCGCCGCTCGACATCGCTGAGCGGCGGGTCGTCGCCCGGCTCCTCGGAGAGGGCGGAGACGACCGCGAAGGGCTGCGCCTGCGCCCACAACATCTCGAACAGCGTGGACAAGGCGTCCAGCAGGGAGGAGGGATGCACCAGGATGCACGAGTCGAGCACCCTGGGCGTCGCCCGCAGCGGGATCAGCCCGAGGTCGTCGTCGGAGAGGATCATCTTCATCGGCACGTTCGGGAAGATCCGCACCTCCTCCCCGTCGGCCACGCCGTGCTCGAGCAGTTCGGCCTTCCCGTCCATCCGCAACATGCCGCGCTCGTGGATGAAGCGCCGCCTGATGTCGCGGTCGGTGATGTTGGCGGCGGAGGAGATCCGGCCGCCCTCGTTGGTGTGCGAGTAGGGTGGCGCGTCGATGCCCCGGATGGCGTCCTTGGCCCGCCGCAACAACTGCCGGCCGCACCGGGCCACGGCGTCGGGCCCCGAGATCACCTCGACCAGTTCGGCCGCGTCCCGCCCGGAAGGTTCCCTGCGATGCCGCTCGCCCAGGTGCTGCGCCAGCGCGCGGACGCGTTCGATGTCGCGTTCGCGGGCCAGCAGCAACACCTCGATGGCGGGTTCGGGGGGCAGGGCGGCGTAGCGTACCGGCTGGCCGGGCACGCGGCTGATCAGCCCGCGGTCCTCCAGCCGTTGTAACACCTTGCCGAGCACGTCAGGCTCGACGGTGGTCAGCGTGGCCAGCTCGTTCTCCGTGAGCGGACTGCCGCCGACCAGCGCCAGATACGCCTCCTCACCCCAGTGATCGACCCCCAGCACTTCGAGCACGATGACTCCTCCCAGCTCCGGGGAGATGCTAGAGGACCCACATGACCCGGCTGTTAAGGCACCCTGGCCAGCACACCGAGGGACTCCACGAAGAAGTAGATCACCCGGAAGAACCCCAGCACGTCTCCGCGTTCGAGGCGCAGGCCCCGATACATCACGATCCGCCCGGGATCGGCGCCCTCCCGCAGCTCCCGCCAGGTGGCCTCGGAGGCCGCCAGCACGTGGTCGGCCGCGCTCGGATCAGCGGTGATCTCCGCCTGCGCGCACTTGCCGTCCTTCCACTCCAGCAGAAGGTACGCGCCCGTCTCCCGCACGCCCAGCGCCCACGTGGCGGTGTAGCCGGAGCGGGCCCGGTCGATCCACTGCCAGTAGGACGGCAGCTTGCCATCCTGCTCGGGCCCGGCGTCCACGGCGACGCGCACGGCCTCGGCCCATTCGTCGGTGAAGAAGCGCATCTCTCAGCCCCCGGCGAGCTCGGGTTCGATACGGGAGACCATGTCCTGGATATCCGGCGCGAGCGCGATGCCCACGTCGGTCAGCTTCATGTGGAGCTGACGGATCATGAGCCGTCTGACCTCCTCCGGTGACCACCCCAGTGACTCCAGCGCCAGCCGCCTGCTGGTGGCGCCGTTGATGGCCAGGATCGTCCGCAACGTCTCGTGGATCTGCAGCAGCAGCCGCGGATCCTCCTGTACGGAGTCACGCAGGAACCGCATCCCGAACTGCACGTGCCTGGCCTCGTCGCGGCACGTGGCGGTGAACCCGGTGTAGTAGCCGGGAAGGAAGCCCCGCTCCCTGCAGTAGGTCAGCGTGATCTTCATCACGGACAGCGCCAGCACACCCTCGATCCAGAGGAAGTACGTGGTCCCGTAGCGCACCCTGGCGGCCGGGTCCTCGGGATCCTTGCGCAGTTCGTCGGCCTGGTACGCCAGCAGCCCGAACGGCCCCACGAACGTCTCCGACACGTGCTCGAACGACGCGTCCAGCACCTCCTGCACCGAGTCGCCCGGCATGCCGACCACCTCGCGGTAGAAGCGGTCGAAGAACACCGTGTGCCGGGCCTCGTCCTCGATCTGGCTGGACATGTAGATCTTGGACTCCTCGGAGCCGCCCATCATGAAGACCGGCAGCTCCACCTCCACCTGCCGCTCCCCGTGGTGGAAGCCGGCGGAGATCCCGACAAAGGCGTCGCGCTCCTCCTGCGTCATGCGCTCGCGCCAGTCGATCACGTCCTGGGAGAAGTCGAGCTCGTAGACATCCCACCGCTGGCGCAGGTAGCGCTTGTAGAGCTCGGTGAAGCTGGGCAGTCGCTTGAGGTCGCGGTGCACGTAGGCCAGCACGTCGTCAATGTCGAGGTCGCGGATGCCGCGTAGATCGGAGTCGGCGACGTTGGACAGGTCGGTCATACCTCCGCCTTTCCGGCGGCGACCGGGGCGGGAGTGCGGGCGGGGCGCCGCCAGGGCCCATTGAACAGCAGGATCGCCGGGATGAACAGGACGAGGCAGCCCAGCGCGACGTACAGCCACGTCTGCCAGTTCGTGGCCTCCACCACGCGCGGGATGACCAGCAGCCCGATCACGGCGATGCCCTTGCTGAGGAACCCGAACATCCCCCACGCGGTGCCCTGCAGGCGCGGGTCGGCGTCCTCGGCGTCCTCGGAGTAGTTGGCCATCCAGGGGGCGTAGGCGATGCCGAGCGAGCCGCCGAGCAGCGCGCCGATCACCATGAGCGTGCCGGTGGAGACGCCTTCCTGGCCGAGCGAGACGGCCAGGTACGCAGTGACGATGACGGCCGCGACCGTGCCGGCGAGCGAGAACGGCTTCCTGAGCTGCGTGCGGTCGGACAGCCGCCCGGTCACGATCAGGGTGATGAGGTTGAGGCTCCAGAACGCCGCCATGATCGTGGAGGCTTCCGCGCTGCTGATGCCCAGCGCCCCGACCAGCATGGTCTGCCCGAACAGCGACAGCGTGAGGTAGAGCACCAGCCACAACGAGATCCCGACGACGTGCGCCCAGATGTTGCGCCGGCGGAACAACGTGCGCATCCGCGCCGGCTGGGTGAGGTCCACGACGTCGGCCGAGCTGCGCTCGGTGTGCTGGATCCTGGCGCGCAGTTCGGGGGAGAGGTCGGCGATGTTGAGCGCGATGACGATGGAGATGACCAGCGAGAAGCAGCCCATGATGACGAACTGGGAGCGCCACGAGTTGTCGAAGATCGGCAGTGTCCAGCCGGCGACGGCCGCGGCCAGGAAGTTCGCGCCGACGGGGCCCCAGGTCCAGAAGCCGAACGCCTGGGCCCGCCCGAGACGCGGCGAGAAGTCGCGGATCAGCGGTGCGGTGCTGGCCATGGCCACGCCGTCCACGAACGCCAGCACGATTCTGGCGATCAGCAGGTCACGTGGGCTGTGCACGAGCGTCATGGCGAAGCAGCACACGGCTGTCAGCGCCATGAGCGGGATGAGCAGCCGCACCCGGCCGAGCCGGTCGGTGAGCCGGCCGCCCAGGATGGAGGCGATCGCTCCGACCACCGCCGCCCCGCCGGACACCGCGCCGTAGGTGGTGAGCGACATGTCGAGGTCTTTGAGCAGTAGCGGAACGACGGGCGCGATCTGCCCTTCGTAGGAGCCGATGAGGATGGCCAGCACGGCCATGGCCAGGATTTTCATGCGTCGTGCGCCGGTCGGGTACTCGTCGAGCTCTCGGACGTAGGACAGCCTCATGGCCAGCCTTTCTGATCGGGCCGAACCCCCCGTGCTGTTCTAGAAGCAAGCTCTAGAATCTATTTCTGTGATGCTGCCCCTCACAGGAGTCGTCGTCAAGAGTGAGTGGCTAGAATGAAATTCTAGGATTCCCGATAGTGAGGAGCCCCAAAGCGTGGACCTGGAACTGGACGGCCTCGAAGTACTTTTCGACCACACGGCCGTGGCCGCGCCCCGGATAAGGGATCTGCTGCCGATCTACCGCGACCTGCTCGGCGGCCGGCACCTGGGCGGCGGCGGCGACAACCGGAGCGCCGGATACCGGATTCTGCAGCTCACCTATCCCAACGGCGGCAAGGTCGAACTGATGGAACCGCTGGCCGGATCCACGTTCTTCGACAGCTTCTTCGAGCTCAGCAGGGGCAGGGGTGGCGTCCACCACCTGAACTTCCACGTCAACGACCTGGACGCGGCGGTGGCCAGGCTGACCGCCCGCGGTTACCGCCTGCACGGGCTCAACCGGGCCGACTCCCGCTGGCAGGAGGTGTTCCTGCACCCGAAGGAGGCGCACGGCGTGCTGATCCAGCTCGCCCAGCGGGGCCCCCGCGCCCCCGGCGAGGTGCGTTCGACGCTGGAGGAGGTGCTGGCAGGACGCGGGCGGAACGGCAACGGCATCCCCAGCCCTTGAATCCTGGCAGAGCCTAGATCTAGAGTGGAATTCTAGAACTAGGATTGGGGAGGCCGATGAAGCCGGCACCTAAGCCCACGCCAGAGACGCAACCGTTCTGGGACGGCACGGCCGCGGGCGAGCTGCGGATCCAGCGCTGCCAGACGTGCGCGCGGCACTACTTCTACCCGCGGCCGAACTGCCCCCGCTGCGGCGGCGACCAGGTCGAATGGGTGCGCGCCAGCGGTCGCGCGACCCTGTACTCCTACGTCATCAACCACCGCCCCGCGCCCGGTTTCGAGGACGAGGGCCCGTACGCGATCGCCGTCGTGGAACTGGAGGAGGGCGTGCGCATGATGACGAACATCGTGGGCGTGGCCAACACGCCTGAGAACCTGCCGCTGGACATGGAGCTGCGGGTGGTGTTCGAGCAGCGCGGGGACGTCTCCGTGCCGCTGTTCGAGCCGGCCGGAGGTGCCCGATGACCGTGGTGATCGCGGGCGCCGCCGAGACCGACGAGGTGGGCCGCCTTCCCGGCCACTCGACCCTGCAACTCCACCTGGAGGCCGCCAGGAACGCGCTGGCCGACGCGGGCATGAGCATCCACGACATCGACGGCGTCGCCACGGTCGGCACGCCGGGCCCGATCCAGATCGCCCACGCCCTCGGGATCACGCCCGCCTGGCTGGACGGCACGGGTGTGGGCGGGTCGTCGTTCCTGTTCCACGTGCGGCACGCGGCCGCCGCCATCAAGGCCGGCCTGTGCCGCACCGTGCTGATCACTCACGGGGAGTCGGGCAAGTCGCGGGTCGGGGCCGGGCGGTACGGGATGGGGATGGACTCCCTGCTGGGGCAGTTCGAGCTGCCGTACGGGGTGGTGGGGCCGCCCACGTCGTTCACGATCACGGCGCTGCGCTACATGAAGGAGACCGGGCTCACGCACGAGCAGCTCGCCGGGGTCGCGGTGGCGCAGCGGCGCTGGGCCCACCTCAACCCCAGGGCGATGTACCAGGACCTCGTCACGGTCGAGGACGTGCTGGCGTCGCGCCTGGTCGCCTACCCCTTCCACCTGCTGGAATGTTGCCTGGTGACCGACGGCGGCGGCGCGCTGATCGTCACCACGGAGGAGGTGGCCCGCCGCTCGCCGGTCTACCTGCTGGGCTCGGGGGAGTCGGCCGACTCGCCGATCATCTCCCAGATGGAGGACTTCACCACCTCCAAGGGCTTCCGGCTGTCGGGCGAGGCCGCCTTCGCCGAGGCCAAGATCACCCACGAGGACGTGGACCACCTCATGGTGTACGACGCCTTCGCCCACGTGCCGATCTACGGCCTGGAGGACCTGGGCTTCGTCGGCCGTGGCGAGGCGGGGGCGTTCATCACCGAGGGCCACACCTCACCCGGCGGGCGCCTGCCGCTGAACACGAACGGCGGCGGCCTGTCGTACACGCACACCGGGATGTACGGCATGTTCGCCATCCAGGAGTCGGTGCGCCAGCTCCGCGGCGAGGCGGCGGCCCAGGTGCCAGATGTGGAGGTGAGCGTGGTGCTGGGCAACGGCGGCATGTTCGCCTCCGCCGCGACGCTGGTCCTGTCGAACCGCCTGCCTTGACCTGGAACGTGATGGAACGCCTCCTGGGGGAAAGGGCACACCTGACAGGAGGAGGGTTCGCGATGCCGAAATTCATGGACGTGCACAGCGGATTCCACGGCGCCACGGAGGAACAGCTTCGGGAGGCGCACGAGCGTGACCTGGCGATCGAGGACGCCGAAGGAGTGCACTTCGAGCGCGCCTGGCTCGACCCGGACTCCGGCAAGGTGTTCTGCCTGTCGTCGGGGCCGTCCAAGGAGGCGGTGCTGCGCGTACACGAGAAGGCGGGACACCCGACGACGGAGATCTACGAGCTCCCGATCGAGGTGGAGTAAACGATGAGATGGGCGGCCCGCGGGCCGCCCATCTCCATCCGTCGCGGACGCGCGCCTAGCGCCAGGTCACCAGCGCGTCCAGGGCCTCCACCCGCGAACCCGCGACCAGCAGCGGGTTGATCTCAAGGGACTCCAGCCCGTCTCCCAGGGACTCGGCGAACGCGGCTATCCGGGCCACGACGTCGGCCACCGCGTCCAGGTCCGCCGCCTGGCCGCCCCTGATCCCGTTCAGCAGCGCCGTACCGCGCAACTCCGACAACGCCGTACGGATCTCCGCCGCGTCCACCGGCAGGACCCGCAGCGCCGTGTCACGCAGCACCTCGACCCAGACCCCGCCGAGCCCCACGGCCAGCGTGAGCCCCCAGGCGGGATCGCGTACGACGCCCACCAGCAGCTCGACCCCGCCACCGCGCTGCGGCTGGACGAGCACGCCGTCGAGCGACGGCACCGCGGCGACCACCTCCTGGTAGGCCCGCCGCACCTGTTCGGCATCCGCCAGCCCGAGCCGGACCCCGCCGATGTCGCTCTTGTGCCCGAGCCCCTCGGCCGCCACCTTGAGCACCACCGGATACCCGAACCCCTCGGCCGCCGCGACCGCGTCCGTCTCAGAACGGGCCAGCTCCGACGGCACCACCGGCAGCCCGGCCGAGGCCAGCAGCGCGGAGGCCCGGTGCTCGGCCCACACACCGTGTGCCCCCGGCGGCGGGCTGACGGCGCGGGGGAGCGCGGCGGGCCTGGACAGCGCCCTGTCCCGCATCTCCGACCACCGTACGGCCGCGCCGATGGCGTGCATCCCGTGCTCGATCCCGCCCGCCACGTACGGGAACCCGGTCTCCTGCTGCACCCGCCGCCCGAACTCGGTCACATCGGTCAGCACATTGCTCACCACCACGACCGGCACGGGGGAGGCGGCGATGCGCTGGGCACTGGCCGAGTACATGGCGAAGGCCGGGGCCGGGTCGAGCGGCGCCACCTTGGGCGGCTCCGACAGCAACATGATCAGGTCGATGCCCGGGTCGGCGGTCACCACCTCCAGCGCCCGGCCGAGCAGGGTGCGGTCGATGAGGACGTACCCGGTGACGTCGAGCGGGTTCTGCACGGTGCCGAAGGACGGGACGATCTCCGCCAGCCGCGCCACCGTCTCCGGCGCGAACGGCGGCAGCTCGAGCCCCTCGTCCTCGGCCCGGTCGGCGATGATCTCCGAGGCCCCGCCGGACGGGGTGACGACCCCGACCCGCCGCCCCGGCAGCGGCCCGGTGGAGCCCAGCAGCCCCGCCGTGATGATGAGGTCCTCCAGCGAACGCACCCTGACCACGCCGAGCTGGCGCAGCGCGGCGTCGATGACGTCGTCGTCGCCCACCAGTGCTCCGGTGTGCGCCTGCGCGGTGTGCGAGGCCAGCTTGCTCCGGCCGATCTTGAGCGCCACGATCGGCTTGCCCGCCTCCAGCGCCCGCCGCGCCACGCGGGCGAACTCGGCCGGGTTCCTGATGGTCTCCAGGAACAACGCGATGACCTTCGTGGCCGGATCGTCCACCAGATAGTCGATCACGTCGGTGACGGTGAGGACCGACTCGTTGCCCATGGAGGTCAGCAGGCTGACGCCCACGTTGCGGGCCTGCGCGAAGGCCAGCACGGAGCTGGCCAGCGCGCCGCTCTGCAACACCACGCCGACCTCGCCGCGCAGCAGCGGCGGGGGAATGGGCAGCCCGTACGGGGTGATGCCGGCGGCGGCGTTGATGTAGCCGTTGCCGTTCGGCCCGAGAATCGTCAGCCCGTTCTCCGCGGCGAACGCCGAGATCTCCGCCTCCAGCCGGGCCCCCTCCTCCCCGACCTCGCCGAACCCGGCCGTGAGGATCACGTAACACCGGATCCCCAGCTTGGCCCCCTCCCGCAACACACCCAGCACGGCCGTGGTCGGCACCATGACGTACGCCAGGTCCACCGGCTCGGAGATCTCCGTCAGGCTCCGGACGGCGGGCGAACCGTGCACCACGCCGCCGCGCGGGTTCACCAGGTGGACGGGCCCGGGGAAGCCGTGGGCACGCAGGTTGGCCAGCGTGCTGATCGACCACCCCGACTTGTCCGTGGCCCCGACCAGGGCGATGGAACGAGGGTTGAACAGTTCCCTGACCGGCATCCGTTCACTCTCCAATGAGGCCGAGCCGAGCGTGCCCCTTGATCAGGTTGCGCGCGATCGTACGCCGCTGGATCTCGTCGGTGCCCTCGAAGATGCGCAGCAGGCGCAGCTCGCGGTACCACCGCTCGATCGGTAGTTCCTTGGTGTAGCCCATACCTCCGTGGATCTGCAGCACCCGGTCGACGACCTGGTTGGCCATGATCGCGCCGTTGAGCTTGGCGATGGAGGAGGCGTGCCGGGCGTCCATGCCCGCCGAGACCCGCCAGGCCGCGTACAACGTCAGCCACTTCGCCGCCTCGATCTCCACCTGGGAGTCGGCGATCATCCATTGGATGGCCTGGTAGTTGGAGATGGTCTGCCCCATGGACTTGCGGATCTTGGCGTACTCGACGGCCATGCCGAGCATGCGCTCGGCCGACCCGATGGCGCGGGCGGGGATCATGTAGCGGCCCTGCCCGATCCACTGCATGGCCAGCTCGAAGCCCTTGCCGAGCTCGCCGAGGATGTTCTCCTCCGGCACCCGTACGTCCTGGAAGACCAGCGACGCGGGGCCCCACTCGCCCATGGTGTGGATGGGCTCGGACTTCCAGCCCATGTCCCGGTCCACCAGGAAGCAGGTGACGCCGTGCGGCTCGGTCACGGCGAACACCATGACGAAGTCGGCCTCGTTCCCGCCGGTGATGAACGTCTTCTCGCCATTGATGATCCACTCGGCGCCGTCCTGGGTGGCGCGGGTGCGGATGTTGCGGGCGTCGGAGCCGGCGCCCGGTTCGGTGATGGCGAAGCAGGAGCGGCGCTCGCCCTCGATGGTGGGGAGCAGGTAACGCTGCTTCTGTTCGTCGGTGCCGGCGTACAGGATGTTGTCGGCACTGCCGCCGAAGGAGAAGGGCACGAACGTGCGGCCGATCTCCATGGCGATGATCGCGGACATGATGGGGCCGAGCGCCGCGCCGCCGTACTCCTCGGGGGTGTTGATCCCCCAGAAGCCGGACTTCCTGGCCTTGGCACGCAGGTCACGCAGCACGTCGGGAGTCAGCCCCGGGCGGCCCGCGCGTTCGTTGCGCAGGACCTCCGGCTCCAGAGGCATGACCTCCTTCTCGATGAAGGACCGGACAGTGTCGCGGATCTGTCGTTCCTCGGGGGTGAGCGAGAAGTCCACAGCCGCCTCCTGGGCATTTCTAGAATCGTTCTCTAGGAATAGGTTCTAACTGTTACGGTCATGTGTCAAGAATCTGATTCTAGAATTCGTGCGGCTAGAATGCTCGTATGGCACGCAAGTCCTCGTGGGAGTGGAGCCGTACGGCCCAGACCCGCAAAAGCATGCTGCAGGCGGCTCGCGAGGTCTTCAGCGAGCACGGCTTCGCCGACGCCAACGTCTCCGAGGTCGTCGCCCGCGCCGGTTCCAGCGTCGGCAGCCTCTACCACCACTTCGGTGGCAAGACCGAGCTCTTCCTCGCCCTCTACGAGGACCACCAGGTCGCCCACGAGCAGGCCTCGGCCTCCAGCGTGGCCAAGGCCAAGAAGGACGGGGTGTCCGACCCGGTCGAGCTGCTCATCGCGGGGGCGCGGGCGTACCTCGCGGGGGCGTGGGAGCGGCGCGACCTGGTCCGGCTGTTCATCGACGGGGACGGGCCGCCGGGCTTCGACCTCAACCGCCGCACGCGGGGCCGCGAGTGGGTCCGCCAGAACGCCGTCCTGCTGGGCGCCGGCGGCGACCCCCTCGACCGCTTCACGGTGGCGGTGCTGACCAGCATCATCGGCGAGGCCGCCCGCGAGGTCGCCACCTCCGACAGCGAGGCGGAGGCCCAGGAGGTCATCGAGGCCGCCATGACCCTCATCCGCCGCCTCGACCCGCTGCGCGCGCTCGACGACTGAACTTCATCCATCCTTTACGCGGTGCCGTGGCCTGCCACCCGCCGCACTCCGGCCGAGGGCCCTCCAGGAAACGCCCGCTGACCCTTCAGTGGCGCGGCGCCGTCACGGAGCGCGCTGTGGGCCCTCTCGGTGGTTTCCCGCGCCGCGCGGCCCCGCTGTCACGGAGCAGGGCCGCGCGGCCCCGCTGTCACGGTGCGGCGGGACCGCGCGTGAGCGGTCAGGCGACCGTGGCGCGGCCCCGGTCCAGGACCACCGTCCCGTCGTCCTTGGCCGTTCTGAACAGCACGTCGGAACCGTCCACCCAGATCGACACCGTGAGCGACTCCCCGGGGAACACCGGGCTGGAGAAGCGCCCCGACATCGCCTTGAACCGCCCGGGGTCCGACCCGGCCACAGTGTGCAGCAGCGCCCGCCCCGTCACCCCGTACGTGCACAGGCCGTGCAGGATCGGACGGGAGAACCCGGCCCTGGCGGCGAACGCGGGGTCGCTGTGCAGGGGGTTGTAGTCCCCGGAGAGACGGTAGAGCAGCGCCTGGGCGGGATCCGTGGAGTAGGTCACCTTGTGGTCGGGCGCCCGATCCGGCGGCGTCCAGGAGTCGCGCGGCCCGCGATCGCCGCCGAAGCCGCCCTCGCCCCGGATGAACACCGAGCTCCGGGAGGAGATCACGGGCGTGCCCGTCTCCAGGTCCACGGCCGTGGCCTCGGAGGTCACGAGCGCGCCCGAGCCCTTGTCGTAGATCCCGGTCACCGTGGAGGTCGTCCGCACCCCACCGGCCGCCGGCAGTTCGTGGTGCAGGGTGAAGCCCTGTTCCGCGTGGACCAGCATGGCCCGGTCGAAGTCGCCGAGCTGCCGCCCCGGCGCCTGCGCGGCCAGGACGGCGAACGTCGGCAGCACCCGCTGCCCCTTCTCCGTCGTGAACTCCAGCTCGGAGGTGCCCGCTCCGACGCCGAGGGCGTACAGCATGGTGTCCTTGGAGGTCCAGGTCCGCTCGTGCGCGGCCCCCTCGACGCCCACCACGGTGTGGTCGAGCGGCATGTCAGTCCTCCCGTCCGGGGATGCGGCCGTTGGTGAGGGCGTTGGGCGCGGCCTTCTCGACCAGGGCGGGGATGACGGAGCCCAGCTCGGCCGGGTCCCACCGGCCGCCCTTGTCCACGCCGGGGCCGGCGTGCCAGCCCTCGGCGACGCTGATGACGCCCGACCGCACGTTGAACACCCGGCCGGTGATCGCGCGAGCCTCAGGACTGGCCAGCCAGACGACCAGCGGCGCGATGTCGTCGGGGTCGGCGCCCGTCCCGCCCTTGGGCATGAGGTTCTCGGTCATGCGGGTCAGTGCGGCGGGCGCGACGGCGTTCACGGTGACGCCGTACCGCTCCAGTTCCCTGGAGGCGATGACCGTCAGGCCCGCGATGCCCGCTTTCGCGGCGCCGTAGTTGCCTTGCCCCGGGTTACCGTAGATGCCGGAGGACGAGGTCGTGTTGATGATCCGGGCATCGACGCGTTCGCCCGCCTTGCTCTTGGACCGCCAGTACGCGGCGGCATGGCGCAGCGGCGCGAACGTGCCACGCAGGTGCACCCTGATCACGGCGTCCCACTCGTCGGCGGTCATGTTGACGAGCATCCGGTCGCGCAGGATGCCCGCGTTGTTGACCAGGACGTCCAGGTCGCCGAAGTGATCGACGGCGGAGCGGATCAGCCGCTCGGCGCCGTCGAAGTCGGAGACGTCCTCCCCGTTGACGACGGCCTGGCCGCCCATGGCCTCGATCTCTGCCACGACCTCGGCCGCCGCCCCCGACGAGCCGGTGCCGTCCACCTCCGCGCCCAGGTCGTTGACCACCACCTTCGCGCCCTGTCTGGCGAACTCCAGCGCATGTCCCCGTCCGATGCCCCTGGCCGCACCTGTGACGATCACCACGCGGCCTTCGACTATCCCGCTCATCCGACACCTCGATCCTTGACCGGCTGACGACTTGAATTGGATTCTAGTATTAAAATCTAGAAAGGACAGAGCCTTTGCCGGCGACCATGAGCACCACCACCCCCACCAGCTACGCCTGGCGGACGTTGTCCGTCGTGAGCATGGCCAGCGTGCTGACCGGGCTCGGCGGCAGCGCGATCAACGTCGCGCTGCCGGAGATCGCCAGGCACACCGGGGCCGACGCCACGGCCGCGGGCTGGATCCTCCTGGGCTTCCAGTTGACCACGACCGTCCTCATGGTGCTGTTCGGCCGGTTGGCGGATCTGTTCGGCAGGCGCAGGATGTACCTGGTCGGGCTGGCGACGTACACGGTGGCGGCATTACTCGCGGGCATGGCGCCGAACGCCTGGGTGATCGTGGGCATGCGGGTGTTGCAGGCCGTGGGCGCCGCCATGTTGCTCACCAACAGCGCCGCACTGGTCAGCGACGCCTTCCCGCGCGAGCGCCTGGGTGAGGGGATGGGCGTCTACATCGCCTCGTTCTCGATCGCCGGGCTGATCGGGCCGACGCTGGGCGGGGTGCTGGCCGAGAGCCTGGGCTGGCGCTGGGTGTTCTGGTTCAACGTGCCGATCGGCCTGCTCTGCCTCCTGTGGGGAGCGCTCGTCCTGCGCAGCCCCGCGCCGGACAGGACGGAGAGCGGGCACGACGCGCCGGGCAGCCTGCTCGTCCTGGTCACGCTGGGCGGGCTGCTGCTCGCGCTGTCGGAGTTCACCAGGCTCGGCTGGGGCCACCCGGTGGTGCTGGGCGGGCTGGGAGCCTTCGTCGTGGGGCTGCCGTTGTTCCTGGTCAGGGAGTCGCGAGCGGCGCACCCGGTCGTGGACCTGGGCCTGTTCAGGAATCCGACCTTCGCCTTCGGCACGCTGGCCTCCTTCCTCAACGCCGTCGCCCGCATGGGCATGGTCTTCCTGGTCGCGCTCTACTTCCAGGCCGTGCGCGGCGACGATCCCGTCCAGGCCGGGCTGAAGGTGCTGCCGCTGGCCATCGCCGCCATGTTCGCCTCGGTGACCTCGGGCTTCCTGCAGCGCCTGCTGAGCGCGCGCACACTGGCCGTGGCCGGGGCCGCGACGACCACGTGCGGGCTGGTGGTCATGTTCGCCGTGATGTCCGCCGACACGCCGTACGCGGCCGTCGCCGCCGGACTCGTGCTCATCGGCCTCGGCTCGGGCGTGTTCATGCCCTCCAACAACACCGCCATCCTGGACGGCCTGCCCTCCAACCGGCTCGGCATCGTCAACGCCATGCGCCTGATGTTGCAGAACACCGGCAACGTCGTGGGCACCGGCCTGGTCCTGTCGATCATCACGGCGCCGCTCCCCGTCGCGCTGCACCAGCGGGTCTTCGACGGCACGCTCGCCCAGCTCCCGGGTGGTGCGGTCGATCAGCTCGTCACCGGCTACCGCTGGGCGCTCGGTTCCATGGCCACGATCTCGGTCCTGACCGTGCTGGCCTGCCTGGCCCGCCGCAAGGCCACCTGACCCGGCCGGGTACGGTGGCGGACGTGGTTGAACGCACCCCGGCCGAACGGCACATCTATCTCCGAACGGTGAGATTCGGCGACGTCGACTCCCAAGGTCACGTGAACAACGTCCGCTTCCTCGACTACCTGGAGGACGCCCGCTTCGGCATGTTCCACATCGATCCGTACAACGAGGGCGACGAGCCGTTCAAGGGCCTGGTCGTGACCCGCCACGAGATCGACTACCGCCGTCCCCTCGGCTTCCGCGCGCAGCCCGTCCGGGTCGAGACGTGGGTGACGGAGATCCGGTCGGTGCGTTTCACCCTCCGGTACGAGATCCGCGACGACGAGGCGGTCTACGTCACCGCCCTGTCCGTCCTGGCCGCGTACGACGTCGAACGGGCGGCCCCCCGCAGGCTCAACGAGGGCGAACTGGCCTACCTCAAGCGCTACGCGGAATGAGACGCTGGCTGATGCTGGCGCTGGGTGTCAACGCCCACGCCAGCGTCACTTTAGGGCTGTTCGGCCTGCCCCTGGTCATGCCTGAAATTTTGCGACATTTCAACGTCTCCCTGCCTGTGGGCGGTCTCATAGGGAACGCCCCGGCTTTCGGTATTCTGTGCGCCCTCGTCGCCTGGGGCGCCCTGGCAGACCGGCACGGCGAGCGGCTGGTCCTGGGCCTCGGCGTCGGGCTGGCGGCCGTGTTGTTCGCCGCCCTCGCCTTCGTGGAGAGCACGTGGGCGGTGATCGCGCTGCTGGCCGTGGCGGGCGCGGCGGGCTCGGCCGCGATGGTCGGCGGCGGCCGCATCGTGCTGCGCTGGTTCCGGCCCCCTGAACGCGGCCTCGCCATGGGCCTGCGCCAGGTCTCCTTCACCCTCGGCATGGCCGTCGCCGCCTTCGTGCTCCCGCCCATCGCGCGGGCCCACGGGCTGCCGGGCGTGCTGCTGCTCTGCTCCGGCGTGAGCCTGCTGGCCGCCGTCCTGGCCGTGCTCTTCCTGGCCGAGCCGCCGCACACCATCGCCGGGGCGGGCGCGGAGCGGGAGCGCTCGCCGTACCGGCAGCCCGCGCTCTGGCGGGTGCACGCCACCAGCGCCCTGCACGTGGTGCCGCAGGTCGTGGTCAGCACGTACGGCGTGGACTGCCTGGTCAAGTCCTACGGCTGGGACGACATCGCGGCCGGTCAGCTCTTCGGGGTGGCCGCGATCGGCGGGGCCGCGATACGCATCGCGGTCGGGCGCTGGTCCGACAGGACCGGCCTGCGCATGCGGCCCCTGCTGCTGCTCACCCTCTGGAACCTGGTCGTGCTGGCGCTGCTGGTCGCCGGCGCGTTCACCGGCAGCGTGCTCGGGATCGCGACGCTCGCCCTGGCCTCGGTGATGACCGTGGCGGGCAACGGCCTGGCCTACCTCTCGGCGGGCGAACTGGCCGGCCCCGGCTGGGCGGGCAAGGTGCTCGGCACCCACAACACCGTGCAGAACACCGTCTCCCTGGCCGTCACGCCGCTGGCCGGGGCGCTGATCCTGAACTCCGGTTACTGGGCGGGGTTCGCGGGCGGCCTGGCGTTCGCCGTGCTCTCCCTGCCCGTCATCCCCTTTCGCGGCGAACGGCCGAGAGGGCTATGACCGCCGCAGCCACACCGCCGTGTCGGGCGGCAGCAGCCCCCTCTTGAGCGCCCCGGTCGACAGGATCACCTCGTCGTGCGCGGGCAGGCGCACCGGGCGCAGACCGCAGTTGATCGCGCAGATCAGCGGTCCGCGGGTGAAGAAAAGCGCACCCTCGGGAGACTTCAGCCACTCCAGCGTGTAAGGAATGGACCCGGCCAGCTCACGGCGGCAGGCCAGGGCCCGGCGGTAGAACTCCAGCGTCGAGTCCGCCACCCCCTCCTGCTTCTCGACGCTCAGCTCCGCGAACGTCTCCGGCTGCGGCAACCACGGCTCGGCCCCGCCCGGCGAGAAGCCGTGCGAGGGCGGGTCCACCGTCCACGGGATCGGCACCCGGCACCCGTCGCGCCCCGGCAGCTCGCCCTTCGACTGGAGGAAGACCGGGTCCTGCCTGGCTTCGTCCGGCAGGTCGGTCACCTCCGGCAGCCCCAGCTCCTCGCCCTGGTAGAGGTAGGCGGAGCCGGGCAGGGCCAGCATCGTGAGCAGCGCCGCCCTGGCCCGCGCCAGGCCCGTGCCGGGATCGGCGGCGTCGTAGCGGGTGCGGTGGCGTACGACGTCGTGGTTGGACAGCACCCACGTCGCGGACCGCACCGTGGACACCGTGTCGTCGATCACCTTCTTGAACGCCGTAGGCGACCAGGGAGCCTGCAACCAGGCGAAGTTGAAGCTCTGGTGCAACTCGTCGGGGCGAAGATAGAGGGCCAGGTCCTCGGAGCTGTCGGTCCAGACCTCGCCCACGGCCATCCGCTCGCCCGGATAGCTGTCCAGCACCCGCCGCCAGTCGCGGTAGACGTCGTGCACCTCGGGCTGCCCCCACACCGGCGAGACCGCCTTGAACGACTGGTCGCTGACGTCGGGCAAACCCTCCGCCTTGTACAGGCCCATGGCCACGTCGATGCGGAACCCGTCCACGCCCCGGTCCAGCCAGAACCGCAGAATGTCCAGGAACTCCGCGCGCACCTCGGGGTTGCGCCAGTTGAGGTCGGGCTGACCCGGCGCGAACAGGTGCAGGTAGTACTGCCCGTCCGCCACCCGCGTCCAGGCGGGCCCGCTGAAGGTGGACTGCCAGTTGTTGGTGGTGTCGCGGAAGATGTAGCGGTCGCGGTGCTCGCCCTTCAGCGCCGCCTGGAACCAGGGATGCGCGGAGGAGCTGTGGTTGGGCACGATGTCCACGATGACCCGCAGCCCGTGCTCGTGCGCGGCGGTGACCAGCGCCTCGAAGTCGGCGAGCGTGCCGAACAGCGGATCGACGCCGCGATAGTCGGCCACGTCGTAGCCGCCGTCGGCCATGGGGGAGGGGTAGAACGGCGTCAGCCAGATCGCGTCGACGCCCAGCCGCTGAAGGTACGGCAGGCGCTCGCGCACCCCTACCAGATCGCCGACGCCGTCTCCCGAGGCGTCGGCGAAGCTGCGAACGTAGATCTCGTAGACGACTGCATCACGCCACCAGGGGATGTCCATGTGGCGAGTCATGCCCCGTTACGTGGGTGAGTTCACCAAGCTCTGGGCGGCATAGACCAGATAGTCCCAGAGCCGGGTCTCCTGCTCCTCCGTCAGATCGAGCGAATCGACCGCGTCACGCATGTGCCGCAGCCAGGCGTCACGCTCCGGCTCGCCGATCACGAACGGCATGTGCCGCATGCGCAGCCTCGGGTGGCCGCGCTGCTGGCTGTAGTCGTTGGGGCCGCCCCAATATTGGATCAGGAAGCCCCGCAGCCGCTCCTCGGCGCCCGTCAGGTCGGGCTCCGGGTAGAGCGGCCGCAGGAGCGGATCTTCCGCGACTCCCTCGTAGAAGCGATGCACGAGGCGCCGGAAGGTCTCCTCGCCTCCGACGGCGTCGTAGAAGGAGGTCTCTGTCACGATTCCTAGCCTAAGCGCTGGCGACCATCGGAATGCCCGCGGAGTCCAGCGCCGTCTTCACCCGGAGCCTGAGATCCCTCGACACCTCCGCCTGCGCGGACGGCAGCGTCTTGGCGGTGATGCGGAAGACCAGCGAGCTGTCGGAGAGCTGCTCCACGCCGTAGACGTGCGGCTGCTCCACGATCTTGGACTCGCGCAGCTCGGGGTCGGCCCAGATCTCCTCGGCCACGTGCTCGAGCAGCACCCGCACGCCCACGATGTCGGCGTCGTAGGCCACCGGCACGTCCATGAAGGCCCGCGACCAGCCCTGCGACTCGTTGCCGATGCGGGTGATCGTGCCGTTGCGGACGTACCAGACCCGGCCGTCCACGTCGCGCAGCCTCGTGACGCGCAGCGTGACCGCCTCGACCGTGCCGACTGCGGCGCCCGCGTCGATCACGTCGCCGACGCCGTACTGGTCCTCCAGCAGCATGAACATGCCCGCGATGAAGTCCTTCACGAGCTCCTGCGCGCCGAAGCCGATGGCCACGCCGAGGATGCCGACGCTGGTCAGCAGCGGCGCGATCGGGATCGTGAGCCGTTCGAGCACGGTCAGGATGCCGGTGCCGATGATCACGATGGACGCGATGTGCTTGAGCACGGAGCCCATCGTCTCGGCCCGCTGCTTGCGTCGCTCGTGCAGCAGCGCGTCGATGCCCTCGGGCACCGCCGACTTGCGGAACCTGCTCGTAAGGGAACCACCCGTCGCCGCGCGGTTCACCATCCTCGTGATCAGCCGGTGTGCGAGATTGCGGATAACGATCGCCAGCACGAGGATCAGGACGATGGCGATCGCACTGGCCACGAGCCCTGCCCATGGTGCGTTGTCAAACATCCCGGCAAGGCTAGAGCAAATCGGGTCTGTGCCGCAGGTCCCGCTCATCTGAGTCGTCAGCTTCTCGATATCGCCGAAGACCGACGACGGCGTGGGCGATGGCGACGGCAACACCTGCAGTAACACTATGGTGGATCCCCCTCCGGAAGCGGTTCGGTCGCTCTTTGGACCGTTTCGATCCAAAATACCGCCGACCGAACCGCCCGCCGTCACATCACGCCGGGGAAGACGGGGTCGCCGGATCTCTGGGCCGCGGAGGGAGAGATCCAGCGCTCCTATGACGGACGGCCCGGAACGGGACACACACCCGGAAGCATGTCCCGTGCCGGTTCCGGGAGGGATCCCCCGAACACCCGCCCGGCGGACCGGGCGGGCGGCTTCGTGCGCACGGCGTGCGACGCCGTACGGTCGTGCGCGCAGTGGCCGGAACCGGCGGAGCGACCAGGGCTCCTTCGTTGACGAGAGGCCCTCCGCACCGGTCACTCCGCCGGCCCCCAGAGGCCGCCGTGGGTTGCGGTGAGCCGTGGTGGCTGCGCTCCACCCGGTTCACCGCGGTCGTCACTCCCCCACGGCGGCGAGCACGCGGGCGACCTTCGTCGCCGCACCGGCCGGGTCATCGGCCGTGTGCATCTTTTCGCCCCAGGACCAGCAGTACCACCAGTCCGGCATGTCCGAGACGGCTGCCGAACGACAGGTGACGTTCTCGGACAGGCTCGTGGCGTTAGGGTTGATGACCCGTACGAACCTGCGCCCGTTCTGGGTCTGGACCACTCGTGCGAGCAACCCGCGCGCGCCGAGTTCCGCTACCAGGCGCTCCAGGTGCTCGAAGTTGTCGTCCCCCACCGTTCGTCCTCCTCGGGAATCGTTGCTGGTGGGCCAAAGATGGCCCAAGTCAAGGGCGGGCGCAACGAGCCGTCGTGCTCACGGGGAGTGGCTTCTCACTCATGGGTTGTAAGAAACAGTCCCGGGGAGGACGATCCTTAACCGTAGGCTGGTTGCGGGCGTTTCCCATCCACTCGGCATTACTTCATAGTCATGGGTAGGCGCACAGCGACTTGGAGGCTACGCTAAGTCACCAGTTGCGGACCGGTCGAGACATGCGTGAGAGGGGCCGGGATGTCCGGCAGACAGCACAGGGAGACGGAGATCGCCCGGCGGATCAGGGCCAGGGGCCTTGCCGCCGGTCGCACGTCGGCTCAGATAGCTGATGAGATCCACGAAGCGTGCACGGCCCAGTTCACCACGACCCGTATCAAGGCGCATCGCCTGTCTTACGGGATCGCGCTGGCCGACGTGATCGAGCAGGTGCGAGCCCTGTTCGAGCGAGACGCGAAACCGATGCCCGGCATCGGGGAGACCCTGCTCTCCGCGTACGAGAGCGGGCTCAAGCGCCCGGGGCCCGAATACCTGCACTACCTGTGCACGGTCTACCGGGTCGAGCCGGGGGCGCTCGGCTACGACGCGCCCTGCATCTGCGGCCACGGCCACCGGATGCCCGGGGTGCTGGGCGCCGCCGCCGAGGTCAAGGAGCGCCCGGCGGAGCGGGAGCTGCTGATCCAGCCGATGGAGTCGGAGCCCGACGCCGAGGAGGACGAGAACATCCTCCGGCGCACCCTGTTAAATCTTCTGAACACCGACACCAACCTGTCCCAGCAACTCGACGGGCCGGTGCTGGGAGCGTGCGAGGGCATCAGGCGCAGGATGGACGAGACGCTGGTCTCGGCCACGGTGTCCGCCGCGATGCTCGACCAGTGGGAGGAGGCGACCGTCAGCTTCGGTCGCCAGTACACGACGACGGCCCCGCTGCGGCTGCTGTGCGACGTGCTGCTCGAACTGAGCTCCGTACGCACGGCGATGTCCCGCCGTCAGCCCATCGACCTGCAGGAGCGCCTCTGCAGGATGGCTGCCCAGCTCTCCGGGCTGAGCGGCATGATCATGATCAACCTCGGCGACCACCGCCAGGCCCGCTCCTTCTTCCGCACCGGGCGCACGGCGGCGGACGAGACCGGTGACCGCGCGCTGCGCGCCTGGATCTGCGCCCGCGAATCCCTCGTCCCCCTCTACTTCGGCGACGCCCGCGAGGCGCTCCAACTGGCCAAGAAGAGCCGCGACCTGGCCGGCGCCACGTCGTGCCCGGCGCAGGCCATGGCCCCGGTGGTCGAGGCCAGGGCGCTGGCCATGATGTCGGGAGGCGGCGAGAGCAAGAAGGAGATCGTCGACCAGGCCAAGCGCGCCCTGGCGCGGGCCAGGAACGCCTTCTCCCATCTGAAGAGCGAGGATCAGGAGGACGTCGCTTTTGGGTACACCGAGAAACAGCTCTACTTCTACCAGGGCGACGTGCTCACCAAGCTCGGTCAGACGATCGAGGCCGAGGTGGTGCTCGACCAGGCGCTGGGCAAGTACGAAGACCACATTCTCGACCAGACGCTGATCAGGCTCGACCAGGCCCAGTGCCGGCTGATCGACGGCGATGTCAAGGAGGCGGTGGTGATCGGCACGAAGGCTCTCAACATGGTCGGCGACGAATACCTCACCGACCTCATCATGCGGCCCGCGCTGCAACTCGAACAGGCGATCATCGCGCGGGACGCGCACGCACCAGGACTGGACGGCTATCAGGCCGCGTTGCGCCGGCCCAGAGTGCCCCAACTGAAAGGGGGCGATGGATGAAGCTGACGATCAGACGTTATCGGTGGTCGGATCTCGACACCATCCTCGCACTCCACCGGGTCTGCCTCGCCGAGGTGGGCCTGGTTCCCGGTGACGGCGTCTACTACGACGACGACTTCCCTCGCATCCAGGAGATCTACCTGGCCTGCGGCGGCGACTTCCTGGTCGGGGAGGTGGCCTCGCGGGTCGTGGCGATGGGCGGGCTGAGACCCTACGACACGAGCACGGCCGAGGTCTGCCGGTTGAGGGTGCATCCCGAGTTCCAGCGTCGCGGCTTCGGCGCGGCCATGCTCATCGCGTTGGAGCGGCGCGCTTTGGAGCTCGGGTTCCACAGTGTCAAAGGCGACACCACGCTCAACCAGGAGGCCGCTCTGGCGCTGTACGAGCGTCAGGGATGGCGTGAGCTCTCCAGGGCGCGAGTAGGTGATCTGGTCGTCGTCTATGGAGAGAAACGCCTGATCCCACCGGCTGTCCTCTGACTCTGGATCGCCAATCCCCTCACGGCCCCAAACCCCTCCTGGGGCCCTCCCCGGACAC
Source organism: Nonomuraea insulae (assembly GCF_042656245.1). NCBI lineage: Bacteria > Bacillati > Actinomycetota > Actinomycetes > Streptosporangiales > Streptosporangiaceae > Nonomuraea > Nonomuraea insulae. Next base: position 62,665 of record NZ_JBHSPA010000023.1, on the reverse strand, counting down.
TCTCGGCGTGACGCTGCCGCCGATCTTCCTCGTCACCGCTCGTGACGCCCCGCTGGCCTCCCAATCCGGACATCAATCGCCCAATTCCACATGAGCGATATGTCGAACTGAGACCCATATCGGGATCCACGGATAAGGATGTACGAACCAGCGGGTGAGGCTCTTACCACCGAGGTGTATACAAGCCTCACCGGCTGCTGCCTGTACATCAACGGCTGCGAATAGTAGTGCCATGCTTTTCCTATGGCAGGCATGTCCGCTCCCCGCCCCCTTCTGGGAGCCGTGCTTCTGTTGTTCGTCAGCGCCGCTTGGGGGTCGGCCTTCCCTCTCATGAAAGATCTCATCCTGCGGTTACCGGTGGAGGACCTCCTCGCCGAGCGCTATCTCCTCGCCTCGCTGACGCTGCTCGCCTTCAAGCCGGGCTGCCTGCGGGGGTTGTCGCGCGACACGTGGGTCAACGGGGCCGTGCTGGGGGTCATGTTCGGGGTCGGGCAGGCCGGTCAGGCGCTGGCGCTCGACCATCTGCCGTCCGCGGTGTCGGGGTTCGCGGTCGGCTGCAGCGTGATGATCACGCCGATCCTGTCGCTCGTGCTGTACAAGGAGCCGGTGCGACGGCGGATCTGGGCCGGGGTCGTGCTCGCGCTGGCCGGGATGATCGTGTTCACGGTGCTGCGCGGGGTGGAGGAGCACGAGATCTCGGTGCTCGCCCTCGTCGTCACGCTCACCGCCGCCGCCCTCTACTCGGGCCACACGCTCATGCTGGCGCACCTGTCCAAGCGCCCGTCCGGGTTTCCCGCCTACCCGCTGACCGTGATCCAGCTCTTCACCATTGGGATCCTCACCGGCGGCGTCGCCGTGCGCGACGGGATCTCCGTGCCGACGAGCCTGCCTGACTGGATGATCCTGGCGCACCTGTCCGTGGTGGCGTGCGCGCTGGGCTTCCTGGCCCGCTCCTGCGCCCAGGCGCACGTCCCGGCCGTGCCGAGCCAGATCCTCATGTCCTCGCAGCCCCTCTGGGTGGCCGGGATCGCGGTGATCTGGTTCCACGAGCGGCTGGGGTGGGGCATGATCGTCGGCGGCGGGCTCATGGCGGGGGCGATGCTGCTCGCCCTGCCGTCCAGGACCGCCGGCGCGGTCAAGCCGTCGGGCCGCCGTCATCTGCTGGCCCTCGCGAGCCGGGCCGCCAAGGTGCTGGCCGACCAGCGGATCAAGCGTACGGACCCGTTACAGCTCCTGGGCGAACCCGCGCCTTACATCGCCAAGGGCGCCTGCCTGGACGCCGAGTCGTGTCCCTGGCAGACCCGCTCGCTCAAGGGGGGTGCGGAGCCCAGCCTGGAGCGGCTGATCGAGCGGGCGACGCGGATTGTGCGGACGAAGGGCCTGCCGGGGCCGGGGTGCTGCCAGTCGGTCACACTGCTCGGGCGGTGCCTGTGTGACTTGATGGAGGAATCGAAGCAGGCGCGTACCACACGATTGCACCGTTGGTTTCGGTCCTAATAGGTTAGATACACCATTCAAAAGGCAAGTGCTTTTTATCCATTAGCCTCTCACTTAATCGCGATAAACCTTGATATTCGGTGGGGTGACCCAATAATGGGGAATTAAACCCCGAGTGGAGAGGTACGTCATGAAGCGCATCGTCGTCCGCAAGCCTGGAACCGCAAGGCTAGCTGTGACCTCCAGCGTCATTCACAAGGGGTGACCGAGGCGAGGTCCCACCTCAAGGTCCAGGGCGAACCGCCCTCTCAATGGGGGGCCGCGCGGCTGCTGGCGCCGTTGATCGACGCACACCGCACGCCGCGCGGCCCCTACTCTTTCGCCGCCGCCCTGCTGGGGCACCTGGTGCCGGAGGCATCGCCTGAGCTGGTCGCGGCCCATGACATCGAGATCCTGGCAGCCGCGCCCGAACTCGCCGGGATCGTCCCGGCCGGCCGGGGCACGATCGACGCGGGCCTGCCCGACGATGAGCGCATCCTCGTGCCCGCGCCCCGCCGTACGCTGCGGCTGGCCAACGGGCTGGCGGAGTTCGTGCGTGACGTCGTACGGCCAGGGCTGGCGATCGCCGTGTGCAACGGCGACGCGGCCGACCCCACCGACACCGAGCTACTCGACGTCATGATGCGGCGCATCCCGCCCGTCACCCTGTCGATCACCGTGTACTCCGGCGGCCCATCGTCCCCGCCCGACGCCCGCGACGCCGGCGAGCTGTGGACTCTCGTCGACCGGTGCACCCGGGAGGGCTTCCTGCACGCCGCGGCGGAGCTGGGGGAGCGGGGCATGGCGGGTACGGAGGCGGGCGGCGCCCGCTGGTGGCGCTTCGCGCAGCGCACCGCGACCGCGCTGGCCGGGCTCGGGCGCACCGCCGAGGCCCGCGCCGTCTGGGATCGGGTACGCCTGGCCAGTCAGGATCCGGCGATGCACGCCGCGGCCGCGTACGGCACGGCCATGCTCGACGCCCGCCACCCCGACCCAGCCCGCCGCGACCTGGTCAGGGCCAGGGCCTGGATCAACGAGGCGATCGCCATCTCCGGCCTCCTGCCCGACCCGTTCGAGCGGGCGTTCAAGCTGGGCTTCGACCGCAACGGCCTGGCCCTGATCGAGCTGCGGCACGGCCGGCCCGAGGCCGCGCTCGCGCTGGTGGACTCCGCCATGGAGCTGGCGCGCGAGCTGGGGGAGCGCCACCCGCTGCACCGGATGGTGCTGCTGGCAAACAGGGCCCAGTTGCTGGCCGGGCTCGGGCACGTCAAGGAGGCGCTGGAGGACTACGGGGCGGCGATCGCCCTCGATCCCGGCTTTCCCGACTACTACCTGGACCGGGGCAACCTGCTGTTCAAGCTGGGACGGCACGAGGAGGCGCTGGCCGACTTCGAGCGGGCCATGGTGGCCGGGCCGCCGTTGCCCGAGGCGTACTACAACCGGGCGGAGCTGCGTACGGTGCGGGGTGACATGGAGGGGGCGCTCGCCGACCTGGGGCGGGTGATCGAGCTCGACCCCGCCAGCCTGGACGCCTACATCAACCGCGCCGGCCTCCTGGCCGCCGCCGGCCGGGACGCGGATGCCACCGCCACGGTCGAGTCGGGCCTGGCTCTGGACCCCGTGAACCCGCACCTGCTCACGGTGCTCGGTCAGCTGGAGACGGCCACGGGCCGGTACGCGGAGGCGGAGGCGGCGCTGGACCTGGCCGTCACCGAGGACCCCGGCCTCGCGGTGGCCTGGGGGAACAGGGGCGTCCTCCGCTACGCCATGGGCGACCTGGAGGGCGCGGTCGCCGACCTGACGCGCGCCATCGACCTGCAGCCTCAGGCCGACCTGTACACCAACCGCGCCGTCGCCCTGCGCGCCCTCGGCCGCCACGCCGAAGCCGACGCCGACGACCGCCGAGGATGATCCCGCGGGATCAGAGGCCGTACCTGGCCAAGGATGTGATGAGCGCGACCGGCACCAGCGCCACCACCCCGAGCACGGCCGTGACCCGCCACCGCCGCGCCACCCCGGCCTCCGTCACGAACGCCGCCAGCGCCCCCGCCACGGCGAACGAGACCCCCGCCGTGACCGCGTGCGCGAACGACGACGTCCAGGAGGGCATCGCCTCGCCCGCGAGCCTGAAGGCCACCAGCATGCCCGCCGCCGAAAGCGCCACCCGCCGCCCCGGCCGCACGCCCACCCGCTCCAGCACGAGCGCGGACGCGGCCAGCAGCCCCAGGCTGATCACCGCGACGAGGCCGACGGCCGGCGCCAGGCAGCCCCAATCCTCACAACCGACACCCGCCCACGCCAGCCGTACGGTGGCCCACCACAACACCCCCAGAGCGGCACTCACCACGGCCGCCCGCCCCATTCGCCCCCGCATGCGCCAATGCTCCCATCCCTTGACAGCCGATCACCTGAAGAGGACTGTTCCGTATACGGAACCCCTCGACGGAGGTGCTGTCATGCGACCCAACTCCCGGTTCGCCCACGTCCAGCCGATCGGCCTCGACACGGTCGCGGCGCAGGCCGGAGACGACCCCGACGTGCTGCGCCTGGAGAACCTCGACACCGACGTCCCGCCCCCACCCGTGGCGGTCGCCGCGACCAGGCAGTCCCTGGCCGACGGGACGGGCAACAGCTGGCTGCCGCTGACCGGCCTGCCGGAGTTGTGCGAGGCGGTGGCGGCCGACCTCCGGACGCGCACCGGGGTCGCCTACGACCCGCTGCGCCAGATCACCATCACCTCGGGCGGCACGTCGGCGGTCATGCCCGTGCTGCTGGCCACCACCGAGCCGGGAGACCCGGTGGTGCTCACCGACCCCACGTACGCGGGCCTGTTCCAGCGGGTACGCCTGTCGGGCGCCCGCCCGCACCTGGTGCCCCTGCGCGTGGAGGCCGGCCACTGGCGCCTGGACCGCGAGGCGCTGGCCGGGGTGCGCGAGGCGGCGGCCCTGCTGCTGATGAGCCCGTCCATGCCCTCGGGCGTGGTCCTCGACCGGGACGACTGGGCGGAGGTGGCCCGGGTCTGCGACCGCACCGGCGCGTACCTGATCTACGACGCCGCCATGGAGCGCATCGTCTTCGACGGTCACCCGCGCGTCAACCCGTGCCGGGTGGAGGGCCTGGCCGAACGCACGATCATCATCGGGTCGATGTCCAAGGAATACCGCATGATCGGCTGGCGGATCGGCTGGGTCGCGGGCCCGGCGGACATCATGTCCCGGATCATGCTGGCCGGCATCTACAACACGACAGTGGCCAGCGGCTTTCACCAGATCGGCGCCGCGGCCGCGCTCAGGGAGCCGTCGGGCGTGGCGGAGGCGGTCGCGGAATACCAGGTCCGCCACGACACGGTCGCCGAGCAGCTGCGCGACCTGCCGCTGGTGCGCGCGGGCGGCGGCTGGTCGTGCCTGGTGGACGCCGAGGCCATGGGGCTGACGGCCGCCGCCCTGTCGGCCCGCCTCCTCGAACGCGGCCGGGTCGCCGCCACGCCCATGACGGCGTGGGGGGAGGAGGTCGCGCGCCGCTACGTTCGCCTGGTCTTCAGCAACGAGCCCGTCAAGCGTCTGGCCGAGCTGCGGACCCGGTTCGCGGCCGCGCTGGAGTGAGTGAGCTCTTGCCGGTGACTCGATGGCGGCGTGCGACGGGGGCGGCCAAGCCGCCGGGCGCCGAGTGGCACGAACGGCGCGGGGGAGAGGCGCCGTAGGTCTACGGTGGAGTTCGTGGCCTTCAACGACCTGCTCAATGACCTTGACCACAGCGCCAGTGTCCAGGCCGCGGGCATCAGGCGCGGCTATGGCGGCCCGCCCGCCCGCACGGTGAGCGTCAGATCCGGCCTGACCCGGCTGCGCTGCGCGTCCCTGCTCAAGCCCCTGTACGCGTGGGTGAGCGCGGCCCGCATCCCCGACACAGAACGATGGCGCCGCCACGCCGAGCCCGCCGTCGTCATCTCCTCCAACGCCGACACCCTCAACCTGTGGCTCTCCGTCGGCCCCCGGGTCATCCTCGACGACCTCCGCGAACGCACCGGTGTGGCCTGGGAGCCGCCGAACGGCGACCCCTCCAGGTTCGGCTCCGTCGAGGTCGCGGCCGACGAGGTGGCCGCCGCGTACGCGGTGCTCGCCCAGGCGGCCGCGGCGGGCGATCCGGTGGCGGGGACCGTGCTCGGGTGGATGGGGGAGGTGAGCGAGACGCAGGCGTTCGGCGCCCGCGAGGCGCTGCGCTCCCCGCAGGCCGCGGTCAAGTCCGGCTGGTACGGCGCGCCCGACGAGACCTGCCTGCGCACCCACGTCGTGGCGGTCCTGCCGCGCGGCGGCACCAAAGCCGGCGTGATCGTGGCCATGACAGCGCTGCCTTACACCGACGCGCGCGAGCGCGAGGTCTACCGCGACCGGGTGAACCAGGGGTTGTCGGTGGAGGCGGAGCACGACAAGGTGGCCGGTGCGCTGCTGCGCGACCTGATGGCGACGACGCGCGAGGAGCTGGGGCATTCATGAGGTTCACGGTGCTGGGCGGTTGCGGCGCCTGGCCGGCGGCCGGCCAGGCGTGCAGCGGCTACATCGTGGAGGAGGACGGCTTCCGGATCTTCATCGACCCTGGATACGCGACCCTGCCACGGCTCCTGGAACGTATGGGCGCCGCGGAGGTGGACGCCGTCCTCGTCACGCACGGCCACCCCGACCACTGCGCCGACCTCAACCCTCTCCTGCGCGCCCGCGCCCTGGCCGACGCCCCCGCGCCGCCGCTGCCGGTCTACGCCCCACCCGGCGCCCTCGACGCCGTCCTGGCCCTGGACCGGCCCCGCATGCTGGCGGGCAGCCTGACCGCCCACGACCTCGCACCCGGCACATCACACCAGATCGGCCCGTTCCACCTGGACACCTTCGACCTGCCGCACCACGTGCCGAACGCCGGCCTCCGGCTGACGGGTTCGCGCGGCCGGGTGCTCGCCTACACCGGCGACACCGGGCCGTCCGCCGACCTCCTCGCCCTGGCCAAGGACGCGGACCTCCTGGTGGCCGAGGCGACCTACCCGGAGCGGGTCCCCGAGGAGGACGCCCCCTACCTCTCCACCGCGCGCGACGCCGGCCGCACCGCCTCGTCGGCCGGGGCGGCCCGCCTGCTCCTCACCCACCTGTGGCCCGACACCCCCGCGGCCCCCGCCCTTGAGGCGGCCGCCGCCTCGTACACCGGTGAGCTGTCGGTCGCCACGGCGGGCGTCAGCGTGGAGATCGCGTGAGTTGCTCGATGACCTTCCACAACCCCGGCGGTTCGAGACCCTCGGGCGGTTCCTCAGCCCAGACATAGCCACGGAAGGCGGCCCGCTCCTCCTCGGTCAACTCCCCGGGATCCACCTCGGGCCGGGCCTCGCCGAACGTGGCCAGGTAGAACGGCTCCCGCTTCACGTAGCGAACCCCCAGCCACCGGAAGTCCCGCTCGACCTCGACGGACCGGTCGGCCACCGCCTCACCCGGCAACCCGGTCTCCTCGGTCAGCTCCCGCCTGGCCGCCTCCAGCGCCGTCTCCCCGGGATCGAGCCCGCCGCCGGGGGGCTCCCAGATCTCCACCTGGTCGACGCTGTCGTACCAGTGCATCAGCAGCACCCTGCCGTCCCGGTCCAGGCACACCACCCGCGCGGCGGGACGATCACTGCTCTCATCAGTGACCTCCATCGGAGCCCTCCTCCGGCGTCTCGCCGATGACGAGTGCCAGGAGCCCGGGGAAGCGGCCGTCGAACTCCTCGCGCCGCAGGCGGTTGAGCCGGCGCGTCCCCTCGTCGCGCTGCTCCAGCAGCCCGACACGGCGCAGGACCGAGAAGTGGTGGCTGAGCGTGGACTTGGCGACCGGCAGGTGGTTGAACGTGCCGCAGGCGCGCTCCCAGTCGGGGACGCCGGCGAGTTCGCGCACGATGCGGCGGCGGATCGGGTCGCCGAGCGCGTCGAGGGCGGCTTGGAGCGAGACCTCGAGGGGAGAGGTGTGGGTGAGGTTGCGTGTCCTGTTCGACTGCGGTCGAACGTGAGGGTAATGTTCCATCTCAATCGAACATCCTACCCGAGGAGAGCGACCGTGGACATCGGACGCGTCGGAGTGTGGCATCCCATGACCGCAAAGGCCCCGGCCGAGGAGGTACGACGCGCGGCGGCCCAGGTCGAGGCGCTGGGCTACGGCTCGATCTGGGTCAACGAGGGCTGGGGCAGCAAGGAACCGTTCACGAGCGCCGCCGTCGTGCTGGCGGCCACCGAGCGCGTGGCCGTCGGCACCGGCATCGCCAACCTGTGGGTCAGGGACGCCACCGCCATGGCGGCGGCGGCCGTCACGCTGGCCGACGCCTTCCCCGACCGTTTCCTCCTGGGCATCGGCGTCAGCCACGGCCCCCTGGTCAGCACCCGCGGCCACGACTACGCCAAGCCGCTGAGCGCGATGCGCGCCTACCTCGACGCCATGGACGAGGCCGGGCGCATCCTCCCCAAGGGCGAGTGCCCGAGGCTCCTGGCCGCCCTGCGGCCCAAGATGCTGGAGCTGTCGAGAGACAGGGCCGACGGCGCCCACACCTACTTCGTACCGCCCGAGCACACCGCCCAGGCCCGCCAGATCCTCGGCCCCGACCGGCTGCTCATCCCCGAGCAGGCGGTCGTCCTCGAGTCCGACCCGGCCCGCGCCCGCCAGATCGCCCGCACCCACATGTCCTTCTACCTGACGCTGCCCAACTACCTCAACAACCTGCGCACGCTCGGCTTCACCGACGCCGACTTCGCCGACGGGGGCAGCGACCGCCTGACGGACGCCATCGTGGCCTGGGGCGACCCGATCACCGTCGCCGAACGCATCCGCGCCCACCTCGACGCCGGCGCCGACCACGTCGTCATCCAGCCCCTCTCTCCGGACGCCCCCGACCTCGCCGACGCCGTCACCCAGCTCACCGGCCTCGCGCCCGTGCTCGGCCTGTAGCCACGAAGGAGCGTTACGGAGTGGCGTTTGACCTGGAGTGCGCTCCAATTCGTACCGTAGGTCCATGACCACGCCACAGCACAAGATCGGATCGGGCTTCGGCTACAGGAGCACCGCGGACGACGTGCTCCACGGGATCGACCTGTCCGGGAAGCTGGCGATCGTCACCGGCGGTTATTCGGGCCTCGGCCTGGAGACCACGCGTGCGCTCGCCCGCGCCGGCGCCCACGTCGTCGTCCCCGCCCGCCGCGCCGAGACCGCCCGGGAGGCGGTCGGGGACCTCGACGGGGTCGAGGTGGACGAGCTCGACCTGGGCGACCTCGACAGCGTACGCGGCTTCGCCGAGCGTTTCCTGGCCACCGGCCGCAGCGCCGAGATCGTCATCAACAGCGCGGGCATCATGGCCTGCCCGGAGACGCGCGTCGGCCCCGGCTGGGAGGCGCAGTTCGCCACCAACCACCTGGGCCACTACGCGCTGGTCAACCTCCTGTGGCCGGCCATCGCCCGTGGCCGGGGCCGGGTGGTGGCCGTCTCGTCCGGAGGACACCGCCGCTCGGGCATCCGCTGGGACGACGTGCAGTTCGAGCACGGGTACGACAAGTGGCAGGCCTACGGGCAGTCGAAGTCCGCGAACGTGCTCTTCGCCGTGCACCTCGACAAGCTCGCCCAGGACGCCGGCGTACGCGCGTTCGCGCTGCACCCCGGCGGCATCCTCACCCCGCTGCAGCGCCACCTCCCCAAGGAGGAGATGGTCGCGGCCGGCTGGATCGACGAGGACGGCAACCAGCTGGAGACCAGCTTCAAGACGCCCGAGGAGGGCGCGGCCACCCAGGTGTGGGCGGCGACCTCAGCGCAGCTGGCGGGCATGGGCGGCGTCTACTGCGAGGACTGCGACATCGCCGAGTCCTCCACGGACCCGGACGCGCTCTCCGGCGTACGCGCCCACGCCATCGACCCCGACCAGGCCGCCCGTCTGTGGACCCTGTCGGCGGAGCTCACCGGCATCGACGCCTTCGCCCGCTGACCCAGCGCCGTCTACCGCTTCATCGCGCCGTCCGCGATGGCGTCGGCCGCCTCACCGATGGCCACGCCGACGATCTCCAGACGGCGTACCAGCTCCCGCTCCTTCATCGCGTCCGCCGTGATCTCCCCCGAGAAGATCCGGGAGATCTCGTACTGGTACATCCGCCGGATCGCCCCGCCCGCCTTCTTGGCCTCCAGAGCGTCGTGGGTCACCACGGACGGGCGGGAGGCGAGGTCGCGGACGGCGTTCTCCAGGGCGTCGATGCCGACGATGACCTGGTCGAGCAGGGGAGTGAAGCGGATCTGCTCAGGCACCCGGTAGAGGTGGGACTCGCGGACGAAGTCCCGCAGGGAGTCCAGCACGTCGTCGATCGACCGGGACAGCCGGAAGAGGTCCTCCCGGTCGATCGGCGTGACCAGGGCGGTCTTGAGCTCCTCGATGAGGCGGGCGCGCTCCTCGTCGCCCATGTGCTCGATCGAACGCATCCGCTCGTGCGCGCCCGTCCTGCCGACCTCGCCGCCGATCATCGCCATGGCCAGCCACGCGCCCTGCTTGGTGGCTTCGAGCTGCCCGAGCAGCGCCTCCGAGAGCGCGCTGTCCATGCGGCCCGTCATGAGATCCCGGATCCGCCACAGCCGCTTCACGCTCCGGCCGCCTTCGGGGAGGAGCGGCCCCGTACGCCGGTCGCCCCAGCCATAACAGCCTCACGCTCGCGATTCCCTTCACCACCAACGCGACCCCCCAGCCCAGCGCCAGACTGGCGGGCAACGTCAGCAGCCAGGCGGCGACGATCTTCCCAGCGGCATACCACCGAACCCGCCCACCTCCTTGCGCCACCCCCGCGCCGATGAGCCCTCCCGCGATGGTCTGCGTCATGCTCACCGGCATGCCCGCGGCCGCGCACGCGATCACCGCTGTGCCCGCGGCCAGCTCCGCCGCGACTCCGTGCGGTGGCCTGGAGACGATGATCTCGCGGCTGAGTGTGCGACCGGCTTTGGGCAGCCCGTACAGGGTGCCGAGGCCGAACAGGACGGCCACCGGCACCGTGTACGACAGCGGCGCCCCCGAGAACCCAACAGCGATCATGAACACGGCCAGCATCTTCTGCGCGTCGTTGGCCGCGTACGCGAGGGTCTGCAGCAGGAACCCCGCCCAGTGCCAGCGCCGCAGCTTCCCCGCCGAGGTCGTGGCGGCCAGCACCCGGATGAGCACCCACGCCACCAGCCCCCCGGCGAACGGCGCCGCCAGCCCGAACGCGAGCACCAGCGCCACCGACCCGGGCGAGACCGGCAGTCCCCAGCCCAGCCCCGCCCCGGTCAGGCCGCCCACGATGGCCAGGGTGAGGCTGGTCGGGCGCCCCTTCGAGCTGAGCGCCGCCACCACGGCGAGCGCCGAGAGCACGGCGACCGTCATCGCCATCTTTCCGCCCGGCTCGTCGAACGAGGCCAGCCGCGTCACGAACGTCAACGCCACCCGGTGCGTGACGAGCGGCACGACCGCCACGAGCGCGACGAGCACGAGGATCCCGACCGCCGGGCGGATCGCCGGCAGCTTGAGCCCGGTCGCGAGCAGGGCGCCACCATCGTTGATCCCGGACACGACGGCGAACAGACCGGCGACGACGATCAGCACAACGGCTTCCAAGGGCACGCGCTCCATCCCGCCCCGCGCGGTTGCGGTGGGGCACTACGTCCGGGGCTTCAGGAGAAAGGAGCGGCCGTTCCCCCGTGCTGCCTGCCACCTCCGACAACTACCCGAGACGTGGGACCCCAGGCATGGACCAGAGGTACTCTCGACCATGGCCGCCCACCGGTAACCTGCCCAGATGAGCCGCTGAGCCCGAGTCCCGCGAGAGTGAAGGCATGATCAGCCCCGCCGAATACATCCTGACGTTGTCCTGCCCCGACCGGCCAGGTGTGGTGGCCGCCGTCTCCGGCCTGCTCGCCGGGAACGGGTGCAACATCATCGAGAGCCAGCAGTTCGGCGACAGGGTGGGGCAGCGCTTCTTCATGCGCGTGCAGTTCGCGGGCCCCCTGAGCGAGGACGAGCTCAACGCCGCCTTCGCCGCGCTCGCGCCCGACTTCGCCATGGAGTTCAAGCTGCGCGACGTGGCCAGGAAGCCGCGCGTGCTGATCATGGTGAGCAAGTTCGACCACTGCCTGAACGACCTGCTCTACCGGGTGCGGTCGAAGGCCCTGGACATCGAGATCGTCGCCGTCGTCTCCAACCACCCCGACCTGCGGCCGCTCACCCAGTCCAACGGCATCGACTATCACCACCTGCCGGTCACCCAGGAGAGCAAGCCGAAGCAGGAGGCCGAGGTGCTGGCCCTGGTGGAGCACTATCAGGTGGACCTGGTGGTGCTCGCCCGCTACATGCAGGTGCTCTCCGAGGAGCTCTGCGAGAAGCTGGCGGGCCGGGCGATCAACATCCACCACTCGTTCCTGCCGTCGTTCAAGGGCGCCAAGCCCTACCACCAGGCCCACAGCCGCGGGGTCAAGCTGATCGGCGCGACCGCCCACTACGTGACCGCCAACCTGGACGAGGGGCCGATCATCGAGCAGGAGGTGGCCAGGGCCAACCACAGCCACTCCCCTGAGGACCTGGTGGCGATGGGCCGCGACGTGGAGTGCGTGGCGCTGGCCAGGGCGGTCAGATGGCATGCCGAGCAGCGGGTGCTGCTCGACGGGCACAAGACCATCATCTTCCCGCGGTGACGACGATCTTGCCCGGTACGTGCTCGCGCACCAGACCGGCGTAGGCCCGCGCGGCCTCCTCCAGCCGGTAGCGGCGGCCGACGGTGTCAGGCAGGACGCCCTTCACGGCCAGCCCGCCCACCTCCTCCAGGTCGCCCGGCCGCGCCGCGGTGTAGAGGGTCTCGAAGCCGGTGGCCGGGCCGGGGCTGGGGAAGGCGATGTTCAGCAGGCGCCCACCAGGACGTACGACCGGAGCCACGGCCGGCAGGGCATCCCCGGGCAGGGCCAGGTTGACCAGGGCGTCGATGCCGCCGGGATGGCGGCGCAGGGTCTCGGGGCCGAGTTCGGCCGAACGGTAGTCGATCACTTCGGCGGCCCCGAGCCTGCGTGCGTACGCCTCGTCCTCCGGGATCGCGGTGGCGATCACATGGACGCCCCGCGCCGCCAGCAACGGCACCACGGCCCCGCCCACCCCGCCGGTCGCCCCGACGACCAGCACCTTCATCCCCTGCCCGAAGTCCCAGGCGCGCAGCAGGGGCAGCGCGGTCAGGGCGGCCATGGGCAGGGTGGCGGCGTGCTCGGCGGGCAGGCCGGAGGGCAGGAGGGCCATGGCGGGGGTCGCGGCCTCGAAGACGGCGTACTCGGCCATCGTCCCCGTCGTGAACGGCGGCGGTGAGCACAGCAGGCTCGCCATGCTCCCGGCCGACCGTGCCAGGCCCAGCCCGAAGACCTCGTCACCCGTGGCGAACCGCTCGACGCCCTCGCCGACGCGCGTCACCGTACCGGCGAAGTCGCTGCCGGGGACGTGCGGGAAGGTCAGGGGCGCCGACTCCTTGAACACGCCGCTCACCAGCCTGAGGTCGGCGGGGTTGAGGCCGGCCGCCGCGATCCGCACCTGCACCTGGCCGGGGCCGGGCAACGGGACCGGTACGTCCGCCATCTCCAGAACCTCGACCCCGCCGTACCGCGTCGCCGTCAATGCCTTCATGCGAGAGCCTCCCTCTAACCGGACCGCCCGGTCATGTTGTCCAGCATAATATGACCATGCGGTCCGGTTAGGGTAGGGTCAACTTTCGTGGGGACGATGAGGGCCGATGCCGCGCGCAACAGGAGGTTGTTGCTGGACGCGGCGGCGGCCGAGCTCGCCGAGCACGGCACGGAGGTCTCGATCGCCCGCATCGCGGCCAGGGCGGGGATCGGCAAGGGCACGGTGTTCCGGCACTTCGCCACCAAGGAGCAGCTCCTGCTCGCGATCTTCAGCGACCAGCTCGACACCCTCGCCGCCAGCGGCGAAGCCCTGCTCGGACGCCAGGACGCCGGCGACACGGCGCTGGGCGAAGGCGTGGACGGGGGGCGGCCGGACTGGGGTGCGGCGTTGCTGGAGTTCATGGCCGCCGCCGTCGAGCTGCAGCTGTCCGACCGCTCCTTCTGCCAGGCGATCACCGTCACCACCCGTCAGGATCCGGTGGTCAGGGCCGCCGGTGACAGGCTCGTCGCGGTCGCCGAGGCGCTCACGGCCCGCGCCAGGCAGGACGGCTCCGTCCGGGGCGACGTCACGGGCCCCGACATCGTGCTGCTGATCAACGCCGTCACCCAGGCGACGGTCCCGCTGGGCGACGCGGCCCCCGGCCTCTGGCGCCGCTATCTGAGCATGATCTTCGACGGCCTGCGCCCCGAGGCCGCCCACCCGCTCCCGGTCCCCGCCCCACACTCCCTGGCGCCGGGCGGCTAGTCAGACCACGTGAACGGCTCTGCCCTCCCGTCCAGCTCCTCGGCTGACCGGAGCACCCGCCCGGGAGCACCACCGGCGGCCAGGATCGAGGCGGGCCCCACGTACGGATAGGCCCTCACAAGGTGGCCTCGAAGAGCGCGGTGAAGGTCTTCGTGAAGTCGTTCCAGTCACCGTTGAGGTTGCACACCAGCAGGTCGGTGCCCTCGCGATCGCCCATGGCGTACGTCATGGACCCCTGGATGAACCCCCCGCCGCCCCAGAGCGTGACCCCGGAGGCCAGCGTCTGGGAGTAGACACCGAGGCCGTACCTGGTGTTCGGCACCCACTCCGACCCCTCGGTCGAAACGGTCGTGAACATCTCCTCCTGCTGGGCGGCCGCGAGCAGGCGACCGCCCAGCAGGGCCTCCAGGAACCGGCGCAGGTCAGAGGTGGTGGAGACCATGCCACCGGCGGCCCCGGCCCAGCTCAGATCCGCCTCGGTCACATCGTGGAGCTCCGCGTCCTGCCCGGCCTCGTCGAACTTGGAGTAGTGCCGGGCGTGCGGCTCGCGGAGCCCCTGGTCCTCACCCGGCAGGTACGTCCCCGTCAGCCCCAGGGGCTCCGCGATCCGGCGCGCGATCTCCTCGGCCAGGGTCGAGCCCGTCGCACTCTCGACGATCATCCCCGCGAGGTTGTAGTTGACCTTGGAGTAGACGAACCGCTTCCCCGGCTCCTCGGGCCGCGGCGGCTCCTGGCCGGGATAGACGTCGGGAAGCCCGCTGGTGTGATTGAGCAACTGCCTGACGCTGATCAGCTCGCCGTCCCCGCCGAGATGCTCCTCCACCACACCGGGCAACCACTTCGCCACCGTGTCATCCAGGCCCAGCACGTCCTCGGCCACCAGTAACAGCACCACGGACCCGGTGAACGCCTTGGTGAAGCTCCCGATGCGGAAGTGCTCACCCGCCCGTCGCTCGCGTCCGGTCGCGACGTCGGCCACGCCCGCCGTGCCGAACCACGATGTCGCGTCGACGACGATGCCGGGACCGCCCCCGTGGGCCACGATCTCTTCGAGCACCCGCTGTCTCATTCCTGCCTCCTCAACGATCGGCTATAAGCAACCGTAGTTGACTAGCAGGAAATCAGTCAACTCAAGTTGCTAAGGCCGGTACGTCCCGAAGTACCAGTGATTGCCCTCCGGGTCCGCGCACCCGTACTCCCGTGACCCGTACGGCTGATCCACCAGCTCCACGACGATCGACGCCCCCGCCGCCTTGGCGCGGTCGTGATGGGCGTCGACGTCCTCGACCGCGACGTAGATCCCCGGCCCTCCCGGCTTGCCCTGCCCGATCATGATGAGATCATCCCCGACGAACAGTTCGGCATGATTGACGACGCCTTCGCCGTCCTTGGACGCCTCGTGCACCCGGAACCCGAACGCGCCGGTCAGGAAGTCGATCGCGGCCTGGCAGTCCTGGTAGCGGGCGAGTGCGTAAACGGTTCGTGTCATGAGGCCCAGGTTGCCGCGCCGGCGACCTCGGGTCTTGGATAAATCTGACCCGGTGTGGTGTCGCCCAGCACCCTGAACTCCCTGTTCATGTGCGCCTGATCGTAGAAGCCGCATTCCGCCGCCACCTCGGCGAGCGCCATGCCGGACCCCACCAGCCGCACGGCCCGCCCGAACCGGATGATCCGCGCCGCGGCCTTCGGCGGCAACCCGACCTGGTCGTGAAAACGGGCCACGAGATGACGGTGGCTCCACCCCAGCGACTCCGCCAGCGCGGACACGCCCAGCCGGCCACCCGACTCCAGCAGCCGCGCCCACGCCCACGGCACCTCGGGCCCCACCGAGGGCCCGGCCACGATCCGCTCGCTCAACAGCCGGTCCGCCAGCGCCAGCCGCTCGGGCCACGACGGCGTCTCGGCCAGCCGCTCCACGAGCAGATCCCCCCACGGCCCGAGCAGGTCGCTGGTGGACACCAGCCGGTTGGCCAGGTGCCGCATCGGTAGCGCGTACAGCCGCCGTGCCCCGAACGGTGTCAGGAACACCTCCACGCCCTCCGTCGGCCCCGCCGAGCGGGTGACGGTGAAGCGATCGGTCAGCCCCCCGCCGAACGCCGTGACCGGCCGCCCGTCGGCCTCCATCGGCGTGCCGAACGCGAGAATGAGCACCGCTCCCGGCATCGCCATCTCCGAGCGCGTCACCGGCGCCGCGTAGTGCTCACGGTAGGCGCACAGCCGCGTCACGTAAGGCCGCAGGGCAGCGCTGGGGGCGGCCTCCACCATGGCCAGCCCCAGCGCGCTCATGTGTTCGACTATAGGCCGGTATGCCGCGCGAGGAAGGTCAAGGTGTCGGCCGACAGGTCCACCGTCCTGCTCACCGACCGCGCGCCGTGCCCGACCTCGGCCTCGTTACGCAGCAACACCGGCCGGTCGGCCGTCGAGGCGTGCTGCAGCGCCGCGCACATCTTCCACGCGTGCAGCGGGTGCACGCGCGTGTCGGACTGGAAGACGGTGAAGAGCGTCGCGGGGTATGGCACCGACTCCTGGACGTGGTGATAGGGCGAATAGCTCCACAACCAGCCGAACTGCTCGGCATCCTCCACCGTGCCGTACTCGACGTTCCAGGTGGCCCCGAGCCCGAACTTCTCGTACCTGATCATGTCGAGCAGCGGCGCGGAGCAGACCACGGCGGCGTACAGCTCGGGACGCTGCGTCAGCGCGGCCCCCACCAGCAGGCCGCCGTTGGAGCCGCCGGAGATGCCGAGCTGGGCGGCCGTGGTGACGCCGGTGGCGATGAGGTGCTCGGCCGCCGAGTGGAAGTCGTCGAAGACGTTCTGCTTGTGAGCCAGCATTCCCGCGCGGTGCCACTCCTCGCCCTCCTCACCGCCGCCGCGCAGGTTGGCGATGGCGTAGACGCCGCCCGCCTCCACCCAGGCCAGGATCGAGGCAGAGTAGCCGGGGGTCATGGACAGGCCGAAGCCGCCGTAGCCGTACAGGACGGTGGGGCGCGGGCCCTGGGCCTCGGCGGCGGGAGAGATGATCAGCATGCGGACGTCCGTGCCGTCCTTGGAGCGGTAGACCACCTGCTCGGTGCGGACCTCGGGCACCTCGACCGCGCCGGGGGAGGCGGCCCAGAGCGTCGTCTCGCCCGTACTGGCGTCGTAGCGCTGGATGGTGGGCGGGGTGGTGTTGTCGGTGTAGCCGAACCACGCCTCGTGGCCGCCCTCGGGCCGCTCGGCGAGCCCGCCGATCGTGCCGAGCCCCGGCGTCGGCACCTCGCCGAGGCGTTCGCCGGTCTCCAGGTCGTGGATGGTGATCTCGCTGATCGCGTGGCGGGTCCAGCCCACCAGCATGATCGGGCGCTCCAGGTCGTCGAGGATCGCGAAGTCGGACAGCACCGCCTCGGAGTCCTCGGGGATCAGGTCACGCCAGCTCTCGAAGCCGGGCTCCGCGGGATCGGTGACGCACACGCGGGCCCTGGACGCGTCGCGGTCGGTGTGGACGTACAGTCTGCCGTCGCGACCGAAGACCAGCCCGGTCTGCGCGTCCACGCCCTCCTGCACGACCCGCAGCTCGGGCCGCTCGATCGGCGACTCGGTCAGGTCGGCCACCCACAGGTCGTTGCGCGGCGCGGTGCCCTCGTGGGCGGACACCTGCAGCCAGCGGCCGTCACGCGAGACCGAGACGCCGTAGTAGTTGGTCATCTTCAGGCCGTCGCCGAAGATCATCACGTCGTCCTCGGTGGAGGTGCCGACGCGGTGCAGGTAGACGCGGCGGTGGAACTGCTTCTCGTTCTCGGGCACCTCGGTGCTCGGCAGCCTGCGTACGTAGTAGAACGCCTCCCCGCCGGGCAGCCAGGCAATGGGGGAGTAACGGCACCGATCGATCGGCCCCTCGATCCGCGCGCCCGTGGCGACGTCGATGAGGTAAAGGACCGACTCCTCGTCCCCGCCCATCGAGATCTGGTACGCCAGCAGCCGCCCCTCCTTGTCCGGCTGCACCGCGTCGAGCGTGGTGAGACCGGAGGGATCGATCGCCATCGGATCGATGAGCGCCCGCTCCGTGCCGTCAGGCTCGACCACGTAGTAGACGGCGTGCTCCTGGTCGGGCGTGCGGCGCGAGAAGAAGTGCCGTCCGCCGCGCCACGCCGGGACGCCCACGGAGCCGGACCTGAGCAGCTCGGCGATGCGGCTCTTGAACCGCCGCGTCCCCTGCTCCCTGCCGAACAACTCGGCCTGGGCGAGCAGCCACCCCTTGGTCTCGGGGCTGTCGGGGTCCTCAAGCCACCTGTAGGGGTCGGGAACGGGCGTCTCGTGCAGGATGTCGGCGATGTCTTCGCGGCGTGCGGTCGGGTACGGCTCTCGCGTCATGCACGGAACCCTACTGCCAACGGAGATGCGTAAAGCGCTGGTCGAGCGGGCATAAAACGTACCGTGAGTCCCTCTGGTCATTCCGGCTGGAAGTATTTGGGGTGGCGGGGACCACGGTGCAAACGCCAGACTTGGTGACAGGACGGTGCCGTGGTGACCATCCGCTGGACCGTCCGGCGGAGGTCCACGTGACGGAAGCACAAGTGCCCCAGGAGGGGCCGACAGGCGGGACATGCCACGGCATGTCCCCTTTGATACGCGCGCAGCAGGAAGAGGCCGGATGATGCGCCAGGTCCTGCTGCTCAATGCCACCTACGAGCCACTGACCACCCTTTCGCTGCACCGCGCCGTCGTGCTGGTGCTGCGCGAGAAGGCCGACGTCGTGCACCGCGACGGAAGGGGCGCCGTGCTGCGCTCCGCCAGTCGCACGCTCGACGTGCCGTCGGTGATCAGGCTCCGCAGATATGTCCGCATCCCCTACCGGTCCCGCATCCCCCTGACCAGGGCCGCCCTCATGCGGCGCGACGACTACCGCTGCGCCTACTGCGGGCAGAAGGCGGAGACCATCGACCACGTCATCCCCCGGTCCAGGGGCGGCACGCACACCTGGGAGAACTGCGTCGCCTCCTGCACCACTTGCAATCACCGCAAGGCCGACAAATACCTGGAGGAGCTGGGGTGGACGCTTCGCGTCAGCCCCGCGGTGCCACGGGGCGCCCACTGGCGGCTCATCGGCGCCTCGCTCGTGGGTGACCCGCAATGGGCGCCCTACCTCGAGGCAGCGGCCTGAGAAACGGCGTTGAGCGGAAGGGCACTGCCTGACAGCATGAGCAGGCATGTGGACCTTCACCTCAGACGTTGAGGCGTACGCCGCGGTCGCCGAGCCCTTCCTGCTCGGCGACCCGGTGCGCAACACCGTTCCACTGACCATCCTGGCCAACCTGCGGGCGGGCATGCCGGCGAAGGACCCCGTCTTCGGCTGGTGGAGTGTGGACGGTGAGGTTCGCGGGGCTGTCTTCCACACGCCGCCGCATCCCATGGGCCTGTTCGCCGTACCGGTCGAGGCGGTCGCCTCCCTGGTGGCGGAGCTGAACGGCGACCTGCCCATGTTCGTGGGCCCCACCGAGGTGACCGCCGAGGGCATCCGGCTGCTCGGCACACCCGATCGGGTGGTCTCGGAGCGTCTCTACCGGCTCGGCACGCTCGCCGTCCCCGACGTTCCAGGACAGGGCAGGCCGGCCGTCCCCGGCGACTTCCCGCTGCTGGTGAGCTGGTACCACGCGTTCGGCGACGAGGTGGCCATGGGCGAGGGGGACGTGGCCGAGCGGGTCGCGCAGCGGCTGGCGGGGCGGGAGTTGTTCGTGTGGGAGGCGGACGGGGCCCCGGTGTCGCTCGCCGCGCTCTCCCCGGCGTGCGGCGGCGTCTGCCGCATCGGTCCCGTCTACACTCCGCCGTCACGCCGCAGACGCGGCTACGGCGCCGCCGTCACCGCGTACGCCAGCCGCATCGGCCTGACGGAGCGCTGCGAGCAGGTCGTGCTCTTCACCGACCTGGGCAACCCCACCAGCAACGCCATCTACCAGGCAATCGGCTACGAGCCCGTCTCCGACTACACCCACGTCACCTACGACGGGCCGCGTTCAGCGGGTCGTCGCAGCTAGCGGACTCTGCAGTTACGCCTGGCAGGGCTACTATTGGCCCATGCCGCGATACGACTTCCGCTGCCGCGCTTGCGGCTCCACGTTCGAGGTCTCCCGCCCGATGTCGGCCTCCGACGATCCGGCGGCCTGCCCTGAGGGTCACGACGACACGGTGAAACTGCTGTCCACGGTCTCCATGACGGGCGGCGCGGCCGCCCCCCAGACCGGCGGCGGCGGTGGTTGCTGCGGCGGAGGCTGCTGCGCGTCCTGATCAGGCCGGCCGGGCGGGCTGAGACAGCGAGCAGGGCGGCGAAGGGCGTGAGCTCCCTGACACGCATGCGCGGGAGCCTGCCACCCGCCGCCCCGATCGCCCCGGGGAGGTTTACGCGGCCGTGATGGCCCGCCGCTTGCGACGCTGGAACGGCAGGAACCGGTCGGCCAGGTGCGGCCGGGACGGCGTGAGCGTGGGCTCGACCGCGATGATCCGGTCGAACCTGAACGCCCTGATAGCCCGGCGCATCCTGCACACGCCGACGAGATACCAGTATTCGCGGTGCACCAGGCACGTCACCGGCTCGACGTCGCGAGCGGTGACGGTGCCCGAGGCGTCGCGGTAGTGCAGACGGATCATGAGTCGGCTGGTGATGGCATCGGCCATGAGCCTGGCACGGGAGGCCACGTCCACGGGCAGCGGCTCGGTGAGGGTCGCCAGCGTGGTGGCGATGACGTCGTCGTCGAGCTCCAGGTGCTCGAACGCGTGCTGCAGGCCACGCCTTGCGGTGACGGCCTGCGGGCCCGCTCCGAGGTGAGCGAGGGAGAGGGCGAGGGCGGCGATCTCGGCGGTCGTCAGCGGGCGAGTATCGTGCTTCACGACTGTCGTCATACCCTTATTTTAGGGATGACCACCGACATTTTTCGAAAACCTGTCCGTACGGATACCCCACCGGCGGGCGGCCTCTGAACCACTTAGGAGGCCCACAGGACGCTCCGTTGCGGTGGCGCGCCACTGAAGGGTTCAGAGGCCGTGTTCCTGGAAGGTCCTCAGCCGACGTACGGCGGGTGGCGGCCTGCTTGGCGCAGCCGTACAGCAGAAAGGTTGACGAGGGAGCACGACCTGCGCTTCCCTCCCAGACCTCAGCCGGCTGCGAGGGGAGCAGCGAGACGCTTCCCTCCCAGACTTCAGCCCGGCTGTGAGGGAGGCCGGGGTTTGTGAGGGAGCGGTGAGACGCTCCGCTCCCTCACAGAGGAGCAGCGGGTCAGCGGGAGAGCTGCGAGAGGTCGCGCGAGGCGCCCGTCGAGGCGGACGTCGTCATCGCCGCGTACGCCTGCAGCGCCACGCTCACCGGCCGGTTACGGTCGCGCGGCCGGTAGCCGCCCAGCTCGGTCAGCAGCCGCTCGCGCCGGGTGGCCAGTTCGGCCTCGGGCACCCGCAGCTCCAGGGTCCGGTTGGGGATGTCGATGTCGATGAGGTCGCCATCCTCGACCAGCGCGATCGCCCCGCCCTCGGCCGCCTCAGGCGAGGCGTGCCCGATCGACAGCCCGGAGGTGCCGCCGGAGAAACGCCCGTCGGTGACCAGCGCGCAGACCTTGCCCAGCCCCCTGCCCTTGAGGAAGGACGTCGGGTAGAGCATCTCCTGCATGCCGGGCCCGCCCTTGGGGCCCTCGTAGCGGATCACGACCACGTCGCCGGCCTTGACCTGCCCGGCGAGGATGCCGTCGACGGCCTGTTCCTGCGACTCGAACACCACGGCCGGCCCGGTGAACTTCCAGATCGACTCGTCCACCCCGGCGGTCTTCACCACCGAGCCGTCACGCGAGATGTTGCCGTAGAGGACGGCCAGGCCGCCGTCCACGGTGTAGGCGTGCTCCAGATCGCGGATGCACCCGGCCGCGCGGTCGAGGTCGAGGGTGTCCCAGCGGTTGTTCTGTGAGTACGGCTTGACCGTACGGATGTTGCCGGGCGCCGCGTGCCACAGCTCCACGGACTCGGGCTTGACCGACTGCGAGCGCACGTCCCAGGCGGCCAGCAGGTCGCCCAGGGTGCCGCCGTTCACGGTGGGCACGTCGCGGTGCAGCAGCCCCGCCCGGTCGAGCTCGCCCAGGATGGCCGGGATGCCACCGGCGCGGTGGACGTCCTCGACGTGGTACTTGTCGGTCGCAGGCGCCACCTTGCACAGGCACGGCACCCGCAGCGAGATCTCGTTGATCTCCTTGAGCCCGAAGTCGACCTCGGCCTCGCGGGCGGCGGCCAGGATGTGCAGGATCGTGTTGGTCGAGCCGCCCATCGCCACGTCGAGCGTCATCGCGTTCTCGAACGCCTCACGGGTGGCGATCGAGCGCGGCAGCACCGACTCGTCGCCCTCCTCGTAGTAGCGGCGGGTGATCTCCACGAGCTGCCGGCCGGCGTCCTCGAACAACTGCTCGCGCGACTTGTGCGTGGCCAGGATCGTGCCGTTGCCGGGCAGCGCCAGGCCGATGGCCTCGGCCAGGCAGTTCATCGAGTTGGCGGTGAACATGCCGGAGCAGGAGCCGCAGGTCGGGCAGGCGTTCTCCTCCATCGTCAGCAGGTCGGCGTCGGAGACGGAGTCGTCGGCGGAGGCGATCATCGGGTCGATCAGGTCGAGCTTCTTGCCCGGCGTCTTGCCGGCCTCCATGGGCCCGCCGGAGACGAAGACCGTCGGGATGTTCAGCCGGAACGCGGCGAGCAACATGCCCGGCGTGATCTTGTCACAGTTGGACACGCAGATCATCGCGTCGGCGCAGTGGGCGTTGACCATGTACTCGACGGCGTCGGCGATCAGCTCGCGCGACGGCAGTGAGTACAACATTCCGCCGTGGCCCATCGCGATGCCGTCGTCGACCGCGATCGTGTTGAACTCGCGGGGGATCGCCCCCGCCTCCCTGATCGCGGCGGACACGACGTCGCCGACATCCCGGAGATGCACATGACCAGGGACGAACTGGGTGAAGCTGTTGGCCACCGCGATAATGGGCTTGCCGAAATCGCTCCCGGCTACGCCGGTCGCCCGGAGCAGGGCCCGGGCACCGGCCATATTCCTGCCGTGGGTGACTGTACGTGACCTGAGGGCGGGCATTGGGCATCTCCCATCGTTGGCGAGTCTTCACATGTTACGGCCATCGCCCGGTGACTGAGACGACTGTCCACACGTCGGACAGTTGGTTACCGGATCGTGCCGCAAACGAAGCCTCTTCCCACGATAGGGGGAAGACGAGGCTAGGCGGGCAGGCGGACGGCGGCGAGCTGGGTCGCCTGGGCCACCAGGCGGCCCTTGTCGTCCCATACGTGGGCCACCTCGTCGATCCGGTCCCCGCCGACGTCCGTGGCCGCGAGCCGCACCCGGACCGGCCCAGGGGCGGGCAGCCTGCGGATGTACGCCGAGAGCTGGATCGTCGGCACCCACCCCGACAGCCCCAGGTCGAACGTGACCGGCGGCACCGGGTCGAGCGCCACCAGCAGGCTCAGCGGGTCCCAGTCGGAGCCGTCGGCCAGCCGCTGCCAGGTCGCGATCACGCCGCGCTTGGCGGGCGCCCCGAAGGCGAACGACAGGTGCTCGGGGTCGATGCGCTCCTCGACCACGGCCATCAGCGGCACCTCCATGCCCCCGCCAGGGGGATCGGTGGGGGCCAGGAAGCACTCCTGCTCGGGCGGGAGATGCACCGGCTCGTGGGCGGACCACCACGGGTCCGCGTCGTCGAGCAGGCCCAGCGTGACGTGCGCCTCGACGCGGGTGCGGCCCTCCTGCGTCAGCACGGCCCTGACCTGGGCCACGCTCCTGCCCACCCGCAGCGTCTCGACGCGCGCGACGGCCGCGCCAGGCTCCGGCGGCTCGACGAACGTGCCGCTGACGGCCGTCACGTGCGGATGCCCCGCGCCCGCCGTGCTCTCGCAGGCGGCCCTGCCCAGGACGGCGAGGAGATAGCCGCCGTGCAGCCGCGTGCCGACGCTCCACTGCGGATCCAGCATGGCGCCGAACTCGTCGTCGCCGTGCGCGGTCAATGCGGTTGCTTCCCGAAAATTCCCCATATTTCGCAATCCCTTCCGCAGCGAAGCTCAGCTTGACACCGTTAACTTGACGGCGTCAACCTGAGAACCATGAGCACCAGACGCGTACGCGCCAGGCGCGGTGAGGGAGCGCTGCTGCGCGAGGAGATCCTGCGCGCGGCCGAGAGCCTGCTCGCCGAGACGGGCAGCGAGGACGCGCTCACGCTGCGCGCGGTGGCCATGCGGGCCGGAGTGTCCACACCCTCCGTCTACCTGCACTTCACCGACAAGGAGGCGCTCGTCGAGGCCGTCTGCATGCGGGTGTGGGACGAACTGCGCCGGCTGTTCACCGACAACCTCGGCGGCGACCCGTTCCTCGCCCTGGGCCGGTGCGCCCGCGCGTACGCACGTTTCGCCCTCGACCACCCCGTGCAGTATCGGGTGCTGATGATGCGCCCGTCAGCGGGGCCCGGCGTGCCCCCGGCCGCCGCGGCGGCGTTCCGTCACATGGTGAACGCCGTGTCGGCCTGCGTGGAGGCCCGCATGTTCGAAGGCGATCCCGAGGAGGTCGCGCTCGGCCTCTGGTCGGCCGTGCACGGCTATGTCTCCCTGCTGATCGCCCAGCCGTCGTTCCCGTGGCCGCGCGACAGGGAGGCGCTGCTCGACCACATCGTCAGGCAGGCCGGGTTCGGCGCGGCGATGTACTCGCGGCTGCCGCACCGCCTGCCGCCGAGCACGGAACTGGCCGCCTGCCTCGACGACTTCGGCGCGAGGCTGGCGGCCGGCGGAGGTGAGAGTCAGCCTTCGCCGTAGCGGGCGGGGAGCACCTGGCCGGCGATGTCGTAGATCCGGTCGATCTCGGCGTTCGTCAGCGCCCGCTCCCGCTTGGTGATCCACTTGCGCGCCCGGTCGCCCTGGTAGACGTCCACGCCGCGAATGGTCATGATCTTCCATGGCACCGGCGGGCCGTAGATGGCCAGCGACGGCACGACCGCGACCTCGCGGCCGAACGTCTCGCTGATCAGCTCGCTGGCCTGCGACGCCTCCCACTTCGCCTCGGTGAGGCGGGGTTTCATGTCGAACGGACCGTGGAAGAGCTTCTTGCCCATCTGCACGCGTACGGGCAGGCGCCGGTCCCACTTCTCGGAGTCGACCGCGTACACGCCGGTCGGGCCCACCACGAGGTGGTCGATCTGGGCCTCACTGCCCGGGATCGCCCTGGCGTGCAGCGTACGGTAGCCGCTGCGCTCAAGCTTGCGCAGCTGAGCCTCGGTGCGGCGCTCCGCCACGGACGTCCGCCGCCATGCCGGCACGGACGAACTGGAGCGCGCGCGATAGACCGCCTCGAGAACGCCCGCGATCACGCCCGCGGTCACACCCACCCGCCAGTCACCTACAAGGAAGCCCACCGCCAGCCCGACGAGCACCGCCACGATCGCGCGGTTGCGCAGTCGGCGGAAACGGGGCTGTTGCAGCAGGCTACGCACGGACGCGCGCTCTATCGGCGCGTACGTGGTGGTGGGCGCCGAAGGCTTCGCGGCGGCGGTCTGCTCACTTTCTGGTCGGTCGCTCACCCAGATGGGTGACGCGTTGTGACCGTCTTCACGCTGGTTGTCGGAGTCCACGTAACTCACCGTAGCCCGGGGATTCGATCGATTCCTAGTGTTGCCGTGTCCATAGTTTTATGGCCCAGCTCATCGTGTTCCACGCACGTTTTCAGGGTATGTCTTAACTTCTCTTCTCTAGAGAAGTCGAGAAACGATCTTACCCTTCGCATCGGGTCTGGCCGGACCCGCCCCCGAGGATTACGGTCTTGGTGTGAACAGCGCGGCGGAGATTCTGCTCTTTCTCATCGGGGTGTCCATGGGGCTGTTCGTGCTGATCAGCCTGCTCGTCATGCTGCCGGGGCGCGGTGCGCAACGCCGGATCGAATCAGGTCCGGTGTGGCTGGGCGGTCCCTCCAGGAGCGAGCGGGGGGTGAGCACGTCCGGTCTCGTACTGGCCGACAGGGTGGCGCACTGGGCCGAGGTGCCCGAACACGACTGGGTGGCCGCGGCCGAGACCGCCGAGCCGGGCCGCCGTGTCGGCGGGGCTTCGGCGGGATGGTGAGGTGACCATGCGAGGACTGACGGCCGCTCAGGCCGACGACGTCAGGCAGGCTCTGCACACCGCCGAGCGGCGCAGCGGGCTGCGGTTCGGTGTGTTCCTCGGGGAGCCGGTGGGCGGGCGGCGGCACTTCGCCGAGCGCCTGCACGCCGCCCTGGGCGAGGAGTCCGACTCGGCCGTGGTGCTCTTCGTCGACCCTGCCGGTCGTGGGATGGAGATCGTCACCGGCGAGAGCGCCAGGAGCCGGCTTCCCGACGGCGCCTGCCGCATGACCGCGATGTCGATGGCCACGGCGTTCAGCGTGGGCGACCTGATCGGCGGCCTGCTGTACGGCATCGCCGCCCTCGGCGAACAGGCCACCGCCCGCCGCTGACGCGGAGCGGCCAGGTCGGTTCGCGTCAAGGAGCCGGACGACGTGGCCGGGGTCAGTTCGCTTCGAGGAGGCGGACGACGTGCTGGCTGACGCCGTTCAGCAGGGTCGCCGGTTCGATCGGCGCGTCCGCGATGGCCGAGAACAGCGACGGCAGGCCGGGCAGCGGGAAGCCGTCGTCCTTCGTGGCCGACGTTCCGACCGCGTTCTTGTCGAGCGCCGCCCGGCTGCGCTCCCAGGCGTCGAGCACCTCCTCAGGCGACGGCACCCCGAACCCGTGCCCGACGGGGGCCGCGTGGCGCAGGCGTACGAGGGGGGTTTCCGCGAAGGCCAGGGCCGTGCGCGCCCGTGACTGCAGGTCGGCGCGCGGCTCGGGAGCGATCCAGTCCATGGCCGCGCACGGGTTGCGGCAGGTGGCCACGCAGACGCCCACAGCGCCGGCCACCTGGCTGTGCTGCCGGTCGAAGTACGCCCGCCAGCCCTCAGAAGGCTCCGCCGACACGCGCAACGTGCGGTTGGTGGCCGACTGCTCGGACTTGGTGTGATCGCACTCCCGATCCCCGATCACCCCGAACCGGCTCCCGGCCGCGCTCAGTCCGGCCGGCCACCTGGCGGGGTCGCCGGCGTGACCGAGATGTGGCTCGAAGGCCAGCAACGGCAGGTATTCGCTGGCGATGTGCACCGCGGCGATCATCGGGCTGAGCTCGCGGCGGTGCCACCGTACGGCGATCACCTCCAGCAGCAGCCCGTACGCGGGACGCAGCGACTCGAGCGCGCCGCGCGGCTGCTCGCGCGGGGTCTGCGGCATGTGGCAGGCTCGCGCGCGCCGCCGGAGGTCGGCGGGCACCACCCGGGCCTCGGCCGCGAAGTCCTCGGCGTCGAGCGAGAGCAGCCGGTGCCCGAACTCGCACACCTCCGCGATCTCCGCGGCGGGCGCGAGCGCGCCGAGGTCGGCGAAGGCATAACGGCGGGCCAGGGCGATGAACAGGTCACGAGTCGAGTCCACGCGATGACTTTCTCACGATCAGCAGGCGATGACGGACACGAGGCGACGGCGTTGAAAGGGCGGTCACGGGCACGGGGCGCGGATGCACTGGATCTCGCCGGGCGGACGGCTGATCGTGGGCTCGGAGGTCGGCTCCTCAGGCCCCGGCGTGGTCGGCTCCGGCGTCGGCTCCGGCTCCGAGGTGGTCGGCGTGGGAGGCGGCGTCGTCGGCGGGCGCGACGGGGAGGTGGTGGCCGTCGCGGTGGGCGTCCTCGTCACCACGGGAATGGAGCGGGACGGCCGCGGGCTGGAGGTGTGCTTGGCCGGCGGCGGCTGAAGCTCGCGCGCGACCGGCGGCGACGTGGGCGTGACATCGAACGTGGTGCCGCCCGCCGGAGTCTGTTGCACCTCGTCGCTGGTGACCTCGGTCGGCGAACGCATCCAGACGAAGCCCGCGACGGCCACGGACACGACCACGGCGGCCACGATGGTCAGCGCCGCCCGCGTCACGCGCCGCCGCCGCTGCCGCGGCGCGGGAAGCGTGTTCGGTGAGGCCAGGGCGCTGCGGGCGGCCTCGGCCATCAGCGGGGCCGACTGCCAGCGCGCGTCGGGCGCCTTCTCCAGCGCCCGCTCCACCACCTGCCGCGGACCCGCCGGCACGTCGGCGGGCAGGCGAGGGATGGGGGAGTTGAGGTGCTTGAAGATGATCTGTACGGGAGTGTCGCCCTGGAACGGCAGATGCCCGCTCAAACTCTCGTACGCCACCACGCCCAGCGCGTAGACGTCCACCGCGGGCGTCACGTCGCTGGCGGTGGCCATCTCGGGAGCGCAGTAGCCGGCCGAGCACAACATCGACCCCGTGGCCGTCAGCTGACCGGCCGAGGCCGAGTGGGCGATGCCGAAGTCGGTGAGCACCACGCTGCCGTCGGGCCTGACCATGAGGTTGGCCGGTTTGACGTCGCGGTGCACGATGCCCTGCGCGTGCGCGGCGGCCAGCGCGTCGGCCACCTCCGCGACCAGCCGCATCGTGGCCTCGGAGCCGAGCGGCCCCCGTCGCAGGACGCGGTCGAGGGACTCGCCCTCGACGTATTCCATGACCAGGAAGCTCACCTGGCGGCCGCCGACCTCGCAGGTGCCGTAGTCGTAGACGTCGACGATGCCGGGATGCCGGAGCGTGGCCATGGCCCTGGCTTCGTTCTGGAAGCGCTGGGTGAACGTCGGGTTCTCGGACAGGGCGGGCATGAGCACCTTGACCGCCACCGTACGCGCGAGGACCGTGTCGTCGGCTCGCCAAACCTCGCCCATGCCGCCGCCACCGAGGCGGCCGCCGAGCACGTAGCGGTCGTTGAGGGTGGTCCCCGCGCCTAGCACGTTTCGAGGCTAACACCGCGTCCGGGATGCCATCGTCATGTCAGGGCAGCCGGTAGGCCCAGAGGGCCTACCGGCGCCTGGATCAGCCCGAGGCGGCGTCTTTCTCCCTGTTGCGCAGGGCCCGGCTGACGCCGTCGGCGCCCTCCAGGATCAGGCGGCGCAGCGCCTGCGGCGGCTGCGCGGTCATGAGGAAGTCGTGCGCCGCCTGAACGGTCGCGGGCTCGATCAGCAACGAGGGGAAGCACCCTACGGCGAACGTCGAAGCCTGGTCGAACGTCCAGTCCCGGTAGATCCGCCCCACTTCGGCGAAGTATTTCTCCCGGAACGGCTCCAGCAGCTCGGGATGGCGCGCGTCCTGGAAGCCGCCGGTCGTGGTACGGGCAATGTGGTTGGCCAGCTTGCCGCCCACGATCCGCTCCCACGCCGCCGCCTTGGCCTCGGCCGTCGGGACCGCGGCCCGGCACTGCGCGGCCGAGCGCTCACCGGTCGCCGTGGGGTCGCGCTCCAGCTCGGCGTCGACGGCGGCCTCGGTCAGCCGGCCGGCGGAGATCAGCGCGTGCACGAGCGACCAGCGCAGGTCGGTGTCCACGGTCAGGCCCTCGGGCACGGAGGAGCCGTCGAGGATGCGCTCCAGCAGGCCGAGGTCCTCCTCGGAGGCGGCCACCGGGGCGAACGCCTGCAGGAAGGCGAGCTGGTGGTCGGAGCCGGGCGTGGCCGAGTCGAACAGCGAGCGCAGCTTGGCGGCCAGCAGGGCCAGGCCCTCGGGCCGCCAGGCCGGGTCGGCGTACTGCTGCATGGCCTGGCGCGCCTGCCGCAGCACCGCCTGCAGGACCGTGAGGTCGCCGACCGTGCCCACGCCGGAGATGACCAGCTTGACGTAGTCGCGCGTGGACATCTCGCCGTCGCGGGTCATGTCCCAGGCCGCCGACCAGCACAGGGCGCGCGGCAGGGACTCGGTGAAGACGGCGATGCCGCCGTCGACCAGCGTCCGCAGCGAGTTCTCGTCGAGCCGGATCTTGGCGTAGGTCAGGTCGTCGTCGTTGAGCAGCACCAGGTCGGGCCGCTCCTCGCCGATGAGCTGGGCCACGTTCGTACGGGCGCCGACCACATCCAGCTCGACCCGCTTCGTCCTGGTCAGCTTGCCGTCGGCCAGCGTGTACAGGCCGATCGCGATCCGGTGCGAGCGCAGCGTCGGGTAGTCGGCCGGGGCCTCCTGCAGCACCTCGAACTTGGTGAAGCGGCCGCCGGACACCTCGAACCCGGGGCGCAGCGTGTTGACCCAGGCGGTCTCCAGCCACTCCTTCGACCAGGAGGACAGGTCGCGGCCGGAGGTCCGCTCCAGGGCGTTGAGCAGGTCCTTCAGCTCGGTGTTGCCCCAGGAGTGCTCGGCGAAGTAGTCGCGTACGCCGGCCAGGAAGTTGTCCAGGCCGACGTAGGCCACGAGCTGCTTGAGCACCGAGGCGCCCTTGGCGTAGGTGATGCCGTCGAAGTTGACCTCGACCGCCTGCATGTCGGGGATGTCGGCGGCGATGGGGTGCGTGGAGGGGAGCTGGTCCTGGCGGTAGGCCCAGGCCTTCTCGACGTTCGCGAACGTGGTCCACGCGCCGCCGGCCCACCGGGTGGCCTCGGCCTGGGCGAGCACGGACATGTAGGTGGCGAACGACTCGTTCAGCCACAGGTCGTCCCACCAGCGCATGGTGACGAGGTCGCCGAACCACATGTGCGCCATCTCGTGCAGGATCGTCTCGGCGCGCCGCTCGACCGCCGCGTCGGTGACCCGGGAGCGGAAGACGTAGTCCTCCAGGAACGTCACGCAGCCCGCGTTCTCCATCGCGCCGGCGTTGAACTCGGGCACGAAGAGCTGGTCGTACTTCCCGAACGGGTAGCGCACCCCGAACACCCGGTGGAAGAAGTCGAAGCCCTGCCGGGTGACCTCCAGGATGTTGTCGGCGTCGAGGTGCCCGGCCAGCGAGGCCCGGCAGTAGATGCCCAGCGGGATGCCGTCGTGCTCGGAGGTCACCTTGTGGTACGGCCCGGCCACCAGCGCGGTGATGTAGGTGGACAGGACCGGCGTTGGCGGGAACTCCCACCGCCTGGCCGCCGACAGCGTGCCGTGCTTGCCCGCCTGCTCAGGCAGCTCCTCCGCGCTGGAGGCGGCGGCGTTGGAGACGACCTCCCAGTCGGCCGGGGCCAGCACCGTGAGCTGGAACGTGGCCTTGAGGTCGGGCTGGTCGAAGCAGGTGTACATGCGGTGCGCGTCGGCCGTCTCGAACTGGCTGTGCAGGTAGACCTTCTGGTCCACGGGGTCGACGAAGCGGTGCAGGCCCTCGCCCGTCCGCATGTAGCCGCAGTCGGCGTCCACGACGAGTTCGTTGCTCTCGGCGAGCGAGGGCAGCGGGAGGCGCCCCTTCTCGGCGTCGTAGGTCGCCACGTCGAGGGGCTCGCCGTTGAGCGTGGCCTTGCGGACCTCGGCGCCGTGCAGGTCGATGAACGTGGACGCGCCCGGGCTAGTGCTGGTGAAGCGGACCGTCGTGACGCTCTCGAAGCGCTCGTCTCCCTCCGTGAGGTCCAGTGCGACCTCGTACGACTCGACCTTCAACAGCCGGGCGCGCTCACGAGCCTCG
This sequence comes from Nonomuraea insulae, assembly GCF_042656245.1. Lineage (NCBI taxonomy): Bacteria > Bacillati > Actinomycetota > Actinomycetes > Streptosporangiales > Streptosporangiaceae > Nonomuraea > Nonomuraea insulae. Next base: position 31,344 of record NZ_JBHSPA010000023.1, on the reverse strand, counting down.
TCCCGGGTCAGGTTGCCTGCCAAGTTGCGCTCCTTTTCACCACTTCGTCGGGGTTGTCCGTATCCTGCCATGCCGGGAATAGGACCCGAACCACCTCAGGTTACGGGCTGACATGACAGAGAAGATTCCCGTGGACCTGTGGTTCGATCCTGCCTGTCCGTTCGCGTGGGTAACGTCACGATGGCTGCTCGAAGTGGAGAAAGTACGTGACATCCTGCCTCGCTGGCGGCAGATGTCGCTCTACTTCCTCAATGAGGAGAAAGATGTATCGGCCGACTACCTAGAACGCGCCGCCAGGAACATGGGGTCGGTCAGGGTGATCGCCGCGGCCGCCGCCAAGCACGGCGAGCACGTCATCGGGCAGCTCTACACCGGGATCGGCACGCGCCTGCACAACCAGGGACTCGGCAAGCAGCCGGAGCGGCTGCGCGAGGTCATCGAGGGCGCGCTCGACGACGCCGGGCTCGACCGCGGCCTGGCCGAGGCCATGACCTCCGAGGACTACGACGCCGCCATCCGCGCCTCGCACGACGAGGGCATCGGACTCGTCGGCCAGGAGGTCGGCACCCCGGTCATCCGCGTCGGCGACAACGCCTTCTTCGGGCCCGTGATCACCAAGATCCTCAGGGGCGAGGACGCGGGCAGACTCTGGGACGGCGTGCTGGCCGTCACCCAGTTCGACGACTTCTTCGAACTGAAGCGCACCCGTACCAAGCGCCCCCAGTTCGACTGACACCCCGGGGGAAGAATGCCGGCGGCGGTGTAAAGGGCTCATCCCGCAGTCAGGATGAGCCCTCGCATTGTCGCCCGGGTCGCTGTAAGGATGGGGCCATGCGTCAGCTGTACATCGGCGGCTCCTGGACCGCATCGGCATCGGACGAACCCGTCGAGGTCGTCAACCCGGCAACCGAGGAGATCATCGACCGGGTGCCCGCGGGCTCTCCCGACGATGTCGAGGCGGCGGCGAACGCTGCCAGAACGGCCTTTCCCGAATGGTCGCGTACACCCGCGGCCGAGCGCGGCAAGCTGCTCGCCGACGCGGCCGAACTGCTGAAACAGCGATCCGACGAGGTGGCCAAGATCATCGCCACCGACATGGGGGCGCCGCTGGCCTTCGCCCTCAGGGTGCAGACTCTCATGCCGGCGACCGTCCTGGCCTCCTACGCCGAGCTCGCCGGCAGCTACCCGCGCGAGTCGCGCGTGGGCAACTCGCTGGTGGTCAAGGAGCCGATCGGGGTGGTCGCGGCGATCACGCCGTGGAACTACCCGCTGCACCAGATCGTGTGCAAGGTCGCCCCCGCGCTGGCCGCCGGATGCACCGTGGTGCTCAAGCCGAGCGAGGTGGCGCCGCTGGCCGCGTACGCGCTGGCGGAGATCTTCGACGAGGTGGGCCTGCCGCCGGGAGTGTTCAACCTGGTCAGCGGCCGGGGGCCGGTCGTCGGCGAGGCCATGGCCGCCCACCCGGAGGTGGACATGGTCTCCTTCACCGGCTCCACCGCGGCGGGCCGCAGGGTGGCCGCCCTCGCCGCCGAGTCGGTCAAGCGGGTCGCACTGGAGCTGGGCGGCAAGTCCGCCAACATCATCCTGCCCGACGCCGACCTGGCCCTGGCCGTCAAGGTCGGCGTGGCCAACTGCTTCGTCAACGCGGGACAGACCTGCTCGGCGTGGAGCCGCATGATCGTCCAGCGCGACCAGTACGACGAGGCCGTGCGCCTGGCCGTCGAGGTGGCGCGCGGCTACCGCGTCGGCGACCCCTTCGACCAGGCCACCAAGGTCGGCCCGCTGGTGTCCGCGGCGCAGCGCGACCGCGTGATCCGCTACGTCAACCGGGGCCAGGAGGAGGGGGCCCGGCTGGTGACGGGCGGCACCGAGCGGCCGCACGAGCGCGGCTACTACGTCGAGCCCACGGTGTTCGCGGGCGTGGAGCCGGGCATGACGATCGAGCAGGAGGAGATCTTCGGGCCGGTCCTGTCGCTGATCCCGTACACGACGGAGGACAAGGCCGTCGAGATCGCCAACGGCACCAAATACGGCCTGGCCGGCGCCGTCTGGGCGGGCACCGAGGAACACGCGGTCGCGGTCGCCCGCCGGCTGCGCACCGGCCAGGTGTCGGTCAACGGCGGCAGGTTCAACCCGCTGGCGCCGTTCGGCGGCTACAAGCAGTCGGGCGTGGGCCGCGAGCTGGGCGAGCAGGGCCTGGAGGAGTTCCTCGAGGTCAAGTCGCTGCAGCTCTAGCCCGCCCCTAGACGAACAGCCCGCCGGTGGCCAGAACGTTCTGCCCGGTGACCCAGCGCGCGTCGGGCCTGGCCAGCAGTGCGACCACGGCCGCGATGTCGTCGGGCCTGCCGAGCCGCCCCAGCGCGGTGTAGGCCGGGATCAGCTCCAGCGCCTCCGGCGGGTTGGCGCCGCGCAACATGTCGGTGTCCGTGGCGCCTGACGACACCGTGTTCGCCGTGATGCCGCGCCCGCCCAGCTCGCGCGCGGCCACCTTGGCGAACTGCTCCATCGCCGCCTTGCTGGCGCAGTAGAGCGCCAGGGTCGGTGCGGGCACCTGCGTGTTGAGCGAGGAGACGTTGACGATCCGCCCGCCGTCGCGCATCACCCGCCCCGCCCACTGGATGGCCAGGA
>NZ_JBHSPA010000023.1:0-28563 GCF_042656245.1 Nonomuraea insulae | reverse complement strand
CCACGCCGTGCCCGCCGCCGTCGACGCCCGACCCGCCCCGCCCACTGGATGGCCAGGAAGACGGCCCTGGTGTTGATCGCGAACACCCGCTCGTAGAGCTCGTCCGTCACGTCGGCGATGAGTTTCTGGCCCTCCGACGTGGCCGCGTTGTTGACCAGGATGTCCACCCCGGGCAGCCGCGCCTCCGCCTCGGCGAACAGCCGCGCCAGGTCCTCCTCGTTACCGAGGTCGGCCCGCACCGCGTGCGCGCCCGTCTCCTTGGCGACCTGCTCGGCCGCCTCCGCGGAGCTCTGGTAGCAGAAGACGACCTCCGCGCCGTCGCCGGTCAGCCGCTCCACGATGGCCCTGCCGATGCCCCTGGAGCCGCCGGTGACCAATGCGCCCTTTCCGGAAAGTACGCTCATGCGGCCAAACTATGCCCTGAGCATGATGGCGCGGGCCTCGTTTCGCGGTAGGCGATCAACGTACAACGTGCCGTCGAGGTGCTGGGTCTCGTGCTGGAAGCAGCGGGCGAGGGAGCCGCGGGCCTTGAGACGTACGGGGCGCTCCAGACGGTCCAGGCCCTCGACGCTCACGCCCGCGGCGCGCGCCACCGGGGCGTAGATCGGCAGGCGGGTCTGGCGATCGGGTACGGAAAGGCAGCCCTCCTCGTCGAGCACCTCCTCCGGGTCGTCGACGGTCAGCACCGGGTTGACCACGTGGCCCTTGCGCCCCGCGATGTCGTAGACGAACAGCCGGCGCGACACTCCGATCTGGGGGCCTGCCAGGCCGACGCCGTTGACCGCGTACATGGCCTGGAACATCTCCTCGATCAGCCTGCGCAACTCGCGATCGAAGTCCGTCACCGGCTCGGCGGGGGTGCGCAGGACAGGATCGCCGATGACGCGGATCTCTCGCATGGCTCTCTGCTCTCGCTTTCGTAAGGACTGGACCTCGATGGTGATCCTTACTCTAGTCAGCGAGCCCGATCGGCGGGGCTGTGGAAGACTGGACGGGTGCGCGTCTACATCGGTGCCGACCATGCCGGCTATGAGCTCAAGAACCACCTCGTGTCCTGGCTGAAGGATCACGGTCACGAGGTGACCGACTGCGGTCCCTTCGTCTACGACGCCGAGGACGACTATCCGGCGTTCGTCCTGCGGGCCGCCGAAGGCGTCGCCGGCGACCCCGGGAGCCTCGGGGTGGTCATCGGCGGGTCGGGCAACGGCGAGCAGATCGCCGCCAACAAGGTGCGCGGCATCCGCGCGGCGCTGGCCTGGAGCGAGGAGACCGCCGGCCTGGCCCGCGAGCACAACAACGCCAACGTCGTCAGCGTCGGCGCCCGCATGCACTCACTCGACGAGGCCACCAGGTTCGTCGAGGTCTTCCTGACCACGTCGTTCACCGGCAGCGAGCGCCACAGCAGGCGCATCGCGCAGCTGGCCACCTACGAGACGATCGGCCAGCTGCCCTCGCTTCCCTAGCCCTTGCGCTTGGGGTCGCGCCTGGGCATCTCATCACGCAGGGGCCGCCGGTCGGCGGCCTCCTGCTGGTCCTTCGACGGTTTCGACACATCGCGGGCGCGCATGGCGACGACCGCTGTGATCTGCAGACTTTGCAGCGCCATGACCTTGAGCTTACGTCACGACGTCAGAAGCCCTGCCCGCACCAGGGCTTGGGGCTCCACGACATGGCGGTGGCGAGCCTGCGTACGGCGCCGGGGTTGTGCTCGCCCAGCAGGCCCGCCTCGAACTGCTCGCCGAGCATGCCGTCCCCCATGTACGCCGACCCGAGCGCGGTCACCGGCAGCGTCATGTCCGGCTGCTCCTCCACCGGTTTGCACTCGGCGCCCGACAGGTCGGCGGTCAGGCGCCAGCGGCGGGCGTTCCACGGGCAGACGTCGTCCTCGACCTCGATCACCACGTCCACGGGCGCCGAGTAGGCCCTGGAGGTCAGCGCCCTGTCGACCTCGACCAGGCGTACCCACAGCTCGTCACCCCAGCCCGCGCGGAGCTGGCGCTGGTCGGCCAGCAGCGCGATCAGCGGGTCGTCCGCCGGCCTGCCGCACTCGACCTTGGCGACCAGGTCGCGGTCCAGCACGCTGCGCCAGAGCAGGGCGTAGGCGGCGGGGTCGGACGCCTCCAGCTCGTACAGCTTCAGGGTCCCGTCGGGAACGCCGTCGTCGTCCCAGGAGGACTTGATGCGGAACAGGGCGTAGCCGCGCACGCCGGTGTCGTCCTCGGCCAGGATCGAGCGCAGCGGCCCGGATCCGCGCTGGTCGAACTCCTCGTCGGCCAGCAGGTTGTTCCAGGTCTGGGGATTGCGCTCGTATCGGCCGGGGCGGCGCGTGACGACGGAGGCGAACAACTGCTCCATCTCGGGGCGAACGTCGGCGGGCTTGGCGACCCTGAGCCGGAGCGACGGGTCCTGGGGCGCGTCGCGGACGAACTCCGACCGGTTCTTGTCGATGCGGAACGACAGCTCGCTCGCGGCCCTGCCGTAGCCGAACCTGCCGTAGATGAGGGCCTCGGAGGCGTAGAGGGCGGCGACGGGCTCGCCGCGCTCGCGTACGTCGCTGAGCTGCCTGCGCATCAGCGAGGAGAGCACGCCGCGGCGGCGATGGGAGGGCAGGACGCTGACGGCGGTGACGCCGGCTACGGGGAGCTGGGCGCCGGGGACCGTCATCGTGAAGCTGAAGACGGAGGTGACTCCGGCGATCTGCTCGCCGTCGAAGGCGGCGAGCGTGCGGTCGAACTCGGTCTCCGCTTTCCACCGCTCGAATTGGGTGGGGTGTGGCGTCCAGCCGAACGCCTCTTCAAGCACCCGGCCGAAGGCCGGCCACTCGGACTCGTCAATCGGACGGATCGGATACGTCATCCGTCCAAGGTAGGAGCGGGCAAAGGGGGACGGCCACCCAATATACGTGCTTAATGATCAAGGCGTTGGTCAAGTGGGCTGCCCAAACACGGGTCAGACCGATACAGTCAGGCGCATCATGAGTTCCCGTCAGGCGCCGCTGATCCCGCCACGGGTCCGTGCGGCCCTGGTGCGGGTGCCATTTCTCGTGCCTGTCGTCCGCTTCGTCCGGCGGGTTCTGCTGGCCCGCGACCGTAATCTGCTCAGCACCCTGATCGTGCTGGCGCTCGTCATCGGGTTCCTCGCGGCCGAGGTCTCGACCGAGTGGTTCTCGCCCTCGCTGCTCATCCTCGTCACCCTCGTCGGCGGGCTCCAGCTCCGGCTGCGCAGCCTGGTCAAGCTGCTCGTGGGGGTCGGGGTCGCGCTCGGCTACATCGCGGCGACGCTGGGCGTGGGGCGGGTCGGCCTGGGGCTGACCGTGACGATCGTGTTCACCACCGTGCTCGCCGTGCTCATGGCCCGCACCAGGGGCAAGCTCGGCGTCCAGGGGCTGCGCGGCGACGCGATGCTGCTGGAGCTGCGTGACCGGCTCAGGAGCCAGGGCGAGCTGCCCTCGCTGCCCAAGGACTGGGGCGGCAAGGTGGTGCTCAAGCAGGCGGGCGGGTCGTCGTTCGGCGGCGACTTCCTGGTGTCCATGCGCGACGGCAACTCCGTCGAGATCGCCCTGGTCGACGTGTCGGGCAAGGGCGTCGACGCGGGCACCAGGGCGCTGCTGCTGTCGGGCACGTTCGGCGGGCTGCTCGGCTCGGTCGGCGACTTCCTGCCCGCGTGCAACTCCTACCTGCACAGGCAGCGGGGCGACGAGGGGTTCGTGACCGCCGTGCATGTGCGCCTCGACCTGGAGACGGGCGACTACACGATCACCTCGGCCGGGCATCCGCCGGTGGTGAAGTTCGACGCGGGCACCGGCAACTGGCAGGTCGCCACGGCCAAGGGCGTCGTGCTCGGCGTGGTGCCCGACCTGCACTGCGAGCCCGACAGCGGCACCCTGCGCAAGGGCGACGCGCTGCTGCTCTACACCGACGGGCTGATCGAGCAGCCGGGCCGCGACATCGACGCCGGCCTCGACCGGCTGCTCGGCGAAGCGGAGCGGCTGCTGCCCTCCGGGTTCCGCGACGGCGCCAGGGCGCTGGTCAACGCGATGGCCTCAGGGCACAACGACGACTGCGCGCTCGTGCTCATCTGGCGCCCGTGACCTTTTACACGGGCCGGCCGTGATGGTGCTCACTGGCACCGGGCTCCGCCCGGCTGGGATCCTCTAGGAGTCCGGACCCCGGCGGAGCGGCGCGGCTCCACCGGGGTCCCGTCACAGTCCCTTACAACCAGCCGCTGTCACTGGCGATGCGCACGGCATCCAGCCGGTTGCGCGCCCCGGTCTTGCACATGATGCGCGACAGGTGGTTGCGTACGGTGCCGACCGACAGGAAGAGCTCGTCGGCGATCTCCGTCGAACGCGCCCCGCCCGCCGCGACCCTCAGCACGTCGAGCTCCCGCCTGGTCAGCGGATTGCTCGCGCACTGCAGCGCCGCCACGGCCAGCTCCGCCTCGATGGCCCGCCGCCCCGCCGCGACCTGCCGCACCCCCTCGGCCAGCCGCTCGGCGGGCACGCACAGGCTCATGAACCCCAGCGCGGGACCGGCCAGCGCCTCGCGCACCTGCGCCGGATTGGGCGCGGCCGACAGGATCAGCACCCCGCACCGGGGCACGTGCTCGGCCAGCAGGGCGGTCACCGGCGGGCCCGGCAGGTCGAGATCGGCCACGGCCACGTCGGCCTTCGCGGACAGCGCCGCGTGCATCACCTCTTCTGCGTGTCCCGCCTCGGCGACGACCCGCAGGTCAGGTTCGGCTCCGAGGGTGGCCAGCAGGCCACGGCGCACCAACGGCAGGTGCTCGGCGATCAGTATGCGGATCAAGACGTCCCCCTCCGTCGTCACCCAGAGTGATCGTTGTATCGCAGACTGTCAATGCTCATCAAAAGCGGTAAGCCGTGCGGTGTGGCGAGTTCGACTACTCTGGGGCTGTCGGACCTTTCGTCTGTCGTGTCGTCCCGCCCTGTCGCCTGCTTGGAGCACGCCTCGATGAACTGGCTCTACGTCGTGGGGATCATTCTCTTCCTTCTGGGGTTGATGGTCTCCATCGCGCTGCACGAGGTTGGCCACCTGGTGCCGGCCAAGCTGTTCGGGGTCAGAGTGACCCAGTACATGGTGGGCTTCGGCTCGACAGCGTGGTCCCGGCGCAGGGGCGAGACCGAATACGGCATCAAGTGGATCCCGCTCGGCGGCTACATCCGCATGATCGGCATGCTGCCGCCCCGGCCCGGCGACGAGCCGGGCAAGCTCAGGAGCACCGCGACGGGCCCGTGGCAGGGCCTGATCGAGTCGGCCCGCGACGCCGCCCAGGAAGAGGTGCGGCCGGGCGACGACGACAAGGTCTTCTACCGCAAGAAGTGGTGGCAGAAGGTCATCATCATGTCCGGCGGCCCGGCGATGAACTTCGTGCTCGCCTTCATCTTCTTCAGCATCCTGCTGGTCGGCATCGGCCTGCCCGCCTGGGCCCCGATCGTCTCGCCCGAGACCAACACGTGCGTGATCCCGATCTCGGAGCAGCGCGCGGCCTGCAAGTCCACCGACAAGCCCACACCCGCCGCCCAGGCCGGCATGAAGCCGGGCGACCACCTGGTCTCCTTCGGCGGCAAGAAGATCGGCTCCTGGGACGACGCGACCCGCCTGATCCGCTCCCACGGCCCCGGCCCGGTGCAGGTCGGCATCGTCCGCGACGACAAGCCCATGACGCTCAGCGTCACCCTCATCGCCCAGGACCGCCCCAACCTCGAGGACCCGGCGAAGATCGACAAGAACGTCGGCTTCCTCGGCGTGCTGCCCACCGAGGTCATGGAGAAGCAGAACATCGGCCAGGTCATCGGCTACATGGGCGAGCTGTCCGGCCGGGTGGCGAGCTCGCTGGTCAACCTGCCCAACAAAATGGTGGGGATCTGGAACGCGGCCTTCTCCGGCCAGGAACGTGACCCGGAGGGCCCGGTCGGCGTGGTCGGGGCGGGCCGCATGGGCGGCGAGATCCTGGCCTCCGACCTGTCCAGCGAGAAGAAGATCGCCATCTTCGTCAACCTGCTGGCCGGCTTCAACCTGGCGATCGGCATGTTCAACCTCATCCCGCTGCTGCCGCTGGACGGCGGGCACATCGCCGGCGGCCTGTGGGAGGGCATCAAGCGGGCCTACGCCAAGGTGATGCGGCGGCCCGAGCCCCGTTACGTGGACATCGCCAAGGTGCTGCCTCTGACGTACGCGATCGCGATCGTGATGATGGTCATGGCCGGCCTGCTCGTCTACGCCGACCTGGTGAATCCGCTCAGACTGACGAACTGACGGCGCCCGCCGGCGGATCGCCCCGTTCCCGGCCCCTTGGCGGCGTCAGGCGGCGAAGCCTCCGTCGACGTTGATGGCCGAACCGGTGACGTAACGGCCGCCTTCGCCGGCGAGGTAGGCGACGGCGGCGGCGATGTCCTCGACGGTGCCGTAGCGGCCCAGCGCGGTCACGCCGCTGAACATCGGAGCCTGCGGGCCGTCGGCCGGGTTCGCGTGCGTGTCGATCGGGCCGGGGTGGATGACGGTGGCGGTGATGCCGCGCGGGCCGAGATCGCGGGCCAGGCCTTTGGTGAGGCCGGCCAGCGCGGACTTGCTCATCGCGAACAATGTCATCCCCGGCCCGGGAACGTGCTCGGCGACGCAGGTGCCGACGTTGATGAGGCGGCCCCCACGGTCCATGTGCCGCGCCGCCGCCTGGCAGGCCAGAAACGCCGCCCGCACGTTGACCGCCAGCACGTGGTCCACCTCTTGCGGCGTCACCTGGGCCAGATCCCCGACGGCGAAGGCGGCCGCATTGTTGACCAGGATGTCGATCCTGCCCAGCTCCGCCACGGTCTGCTCGACCGCCGCGGTGGCCGCGTGCGCGTCGGCGAAGTCCGCCTTGATCACGAGTGCCCGGGCGCCGCCGGCTTCGATCCGCCGGCCCACCGCCCGCGCCTCCTCGGCGGCGTTGACGTAGGTGATGGCCACCTCCGCCCCGTCCTGGGCCAGTCGCAGGGCGATCGCCGCCCCGATGCCCCGGCTGCCACCCGTCACCAACGCCACCTTGCCGGCCAGTTCGCTCACGTCCGCCTCATTTCTTTGTCGATCGGCAAAGAAATAAATAGCAGGATGCGTCCGAGCCGGTCAAGGGATATCTTGGTCAATCGACAAAGAAAGGTGGCGGACATGGCGGAACGGGGCAGGCCACGCGGCTTCGACCGGGACCTGGCACTACGCCAGGCAATGATCACGTTCTGGGAGCGCGGCTACGAGGGCACCTCGATGGCCGACCTCACCACCGCCATGGGCATCGCCTCGGCCAGCATCTATGCCGGCTTCGGCGCGAAGGAGCAGCTGTTCAGGGAGGCCGTCGAGCTGTACGGGGCGACGGAGGGCGCCAGGCCGCTGCACCTTCTGGAGACGGCCGGTACCGCGCGGGAGGGCGTCGCCCAGGCACTGCGCGCCAACGCCGACAGGTTCGCGGACCCCGCCACGCCGCCAGGCTGCATGGTGGTGCTGTCAGCGTTGACGGGCACGACCCAGAACGCCGGGTTGCGTGGCTTCCTCGCCGAACGCCGCGCACTCGTGCCGCACTCCTTCCGGCGACGACTGGAGCAGGGCATCAAGGATGGCGACGTGACCGCCGGCACGGATGTCGACGCCGTCGCCGACTTCTACGCCGCCGTCCTGCAAGGCATGGCCATCCATTCCCGCGATGGAGCCACCCGGGCGCGACTGGAGACGGTCATCGCCTGTGCCCTGGCGGCGTGGGACACCCTGACGTCCCCCGAAGCCGCCCCATGCTGATGGCGATTCAGTTCATCGAGATGTGCACGTGGTCGTAGTGGTTCTGGGTGATGCTGCCCCGGTCGGACATCGTGCGCCAGCCCGAGCCCAGGTTGATGCGCTGCTTCCAGATCACGTACTTGACGCCCAGCTTGTCCTTGTTCTTCAGCGCCCAGTCGGCGATCCGGTCGCCGAGGGCGTTGTGGTCGGAGCTGGGCGTCGTGCCGCCCGTGCTCATCATGAAGTCGCAGGCCCGCCCAAGAGGGTGCTCGCCGTCGGAGCCCGAGCGGAAGCAGCCCACGTCGTACGGCAGCGCGAAGTTCTTGCCCACCTCGGCCTTCATCAGCCGCGTACGTGAGGTGATGTTGTCCGAGCCCGACGGCAGTTGCGGCGCCCAGGAGCCGTCGGAGTTGCGGCCCGTCGCGTACGGCACCAGGTCCTCGAGCTTGTCCTGGATGTCCTTGATGACGTCCTCGGCGTCGTCGCGCTGCTCGTCCACCTCGGCCGCGTCCGACTTGACCTGGGCCGCCAGCGCGGTGGCCTCCTCGCTGGCCTTCTTCTTGTCGTCGCGGGCCCTGATCACGCCGTTCACGATGGCCTGCTGCTCGGCGGTGATCTGTTCGAGCAGGGCCGCGCTGCTGCCGTTCTGGGGGAGCATGAAGCCGCCGTTGTCCGGGAGCATGAAGGAGGGCAGCGAGGGGTCGGCGTTCTGGTAGCGCAGGCGGGCGATCTCGGCGACGCGCTGCTCGGCCGCGGTCAGCGCCTGCTCGGCGGCGGCCAGTTTGCCCTTGGCCGTCTCGACCCCCTGCTGCGCCTTGGCCAGGTCGACGCGCTTGAGGTTGTACTTCTCGATGAGCTTGTCGACCTTGGTGTTGAGCTGCTTGAGCTGGGCCCGGAGCTCCGACTCCGTCGGCTTGGGGGCGGCCGAGGCCGCGGTCGCCGGGAGGACGGCGAGGGCGCCGGCGGTGATGAGAGCGATGGCAAGAGCCGCGGGGGACGAAGCCGCCACGTAGGTGTTCCTCTCCCTCTGCCGGCCGGGTTAGCTGACGGGTTCGGGCATGGGAGGTGCTCCCTACCGCCGAAGCGGATTCACCCCAGGTGCGGTTTGGGTCCCCGGCTCCCGGGCGCCGCGCCCGGGATTAGGCGTGCAACGGCCGTTACGGCCGGTGCATAACGGGATATTAGTGGTAGATCACGAGTCATGCGACCTTAATTAGAAATCCATTAGTGATCTACCTGTGATCGAAGCATGCGTGCGGCCTCCTCAGGCGACACGTCGTTGACGAAGGCGCCCATCGCCGACTCCGAGCCCGCCAGGAACTTGAGCTTGTTGGCCGCCCGCCTGATGCTGAACAACTCCAGGTGCAGGTAGCCCAGCTCACGATCCTGCCGCACCGGCGCCTGGTGCCAGGCCGAGATGTACGGCATCACGACCCCGAACAGCCCGTCGAACGCCCGCAGCACCGACGTGTACAGAGGCGCGAACGCCGCCCGCTCCTCCTCGGTGAGCGCGGCCAGGTCGGGCGCCTGCCGGTGCGGATAGAGGTGCACCTCGAACGGCCAGCGCGCGGCGGCGGGCACGAAGGCCGTCCACAACTCGTTGGCGGCCACCACCCGCGTCCCCGCCTCCCGCTCGGCGGCCAGCACGTCGGCGAACAGGTTGCCCTTCGTATAGCGCCGGGCGGCGCCGAGTTGCAGCTTGGTCCTGGGCGTGACGTACGGGTAGGCGTAGATCTGGCCGTGCGGGTGGGCGAGCGTGATGCCGATCTCCTCGCCCCGGTTCTCGAAGCAGAACACCTGCTCCACGCCCTCGATCGCGGACATCTCGGCCGTGCGGTCGGCCCAGGCCTCCATGACCAGCTCCACCTGGGCGTTGGAGAGCTTGGAGAAGGAGGAGGAGTGATCAGAGGTGAAGCACACCACCTCACACCTCCCCACGCCCGGACGGACCTCACTCAGCCCACCCACAGCCTCATAAGTCCCAAAATTTCCGGAAAAAGAGGGGAAGCGGTTCTCGAACACGGCCACGTCGTAGTCGTACGCCGGGATCTCTGTCGACCGCTCCTCCGACGACGGGCACAACGGGCACTCGGCCGCGCCGCCGGTCGGCAGGAACGTCCGCGTCTGCCGATGCCCGGCGATCGCGATCCACTCCTCCGTCAGCGGGTCGTAGCGCAACTCGGAGGCCACGGGCCGGCCTTCGAGAGGCCGCCGGTCGATCACGCTCCTGTCGGCGTCGTCGCGCCGGTCGAAGTAGATCAGCTCTCGGCCGTCGGCCAGATGGGTGATGGTGCGCTTCAAGGCGAGCCCTCCGCGATGATCAGTTCTACGGCCCGTTCGGCCAGCTCCGTGCGTGCTTCCTCGGGCAGCCCCGCGTCGCTGATGACCACGTGGGCCTCGCTCAGCTCCGCGATCGTGCTGATGCCGACGGTGTTCCACTTGGTGTGGTCGGCGGGGACGACCAGCCGGTGCGCGGCCGCCACGAGCTCCCTGTCGGTCTCGGACTCCAGCAGGTTGGGCGTGGTGAACCCGGCCCGCACGCTCATCCCGTGCACGCCGAGGAAGAGCGTGTCCACGTGCAGGCGGCGGATCGCGGCCACGGCGACCGGGCCCACCAGGGCGTCGGACGGAGTGCGTACGCCGCCGGTCAGCACGACCGTGCGGTCGGTGCGCGGGTTGCGGTGGAAGACCTCGGCGACCGGGATCGAGTTGGTGATCACGGTCAGCTCGGGCACGCCGATCAGGTGGTGGGCCAGCGCCCACGTGGTGGTCCCCGCCGACAGCGCCACGGCCGTTCCCGGCCGTACGAGTGTGGCCGCGTGCCGCGCGATGGCCGCCTTCTCCTGCTGCTGGCGGGCGGACTTGGCGGTGAAGCCCGGCTCCTCGGTCGAGCCGGGGCCGAGCGCGGTCGCGCCGCCGTGCACCTTCTCCAGCAGCCCGCGTTCGGCCAGCACCTCAAGGTCGCGGCGGATGGTCATGTCGGAGACGCCGAGCTCGCGTACGAGGTCGGCCACCCGGACGCCGCCGTTGCTGCGCACGCGTTCGAGGATCGTCTGTTGCCGCTGCTGTGCGAGCACGTCCGTTCCTTCCAACAGATTCCACCAAATTATGACACGGAATTGTTGGGGAATGTTAGTTCGCGGGGTTCGCTTGCGCTGGTCAGCGTGGGCGAGAGAAGTTGGGGGCTCATGCCGTACCGATCATCGGAGGCGAGCTTATGGCCAGGCGCGCGCGCAAGGGCAAGGCACGCAAGAAGAAGAAGGCGAACCACGGCAAGCGTCCCACGGCGCGATGACGAGCGGGTGACCGCCCGCCGTGGCGGTCACCCCGGCCGCAACACCGCGGGCCGATCCGGGTGGTCGGCCCGAATCACGACGTCGGCCGTCTCCTGGGGCCGCGCCTCACGCTCATACCGCTCGTACGCGGGCAACCGCCACCGCTCCTCCTCCGGGGTGCCCCGCTCCAGCGCCCCGGGTGACAACCACACGTGCGCGCTCACCTCGAACGCCAGCCCCCGCCCCAGCAGCAACGTCCCGTCCACCAGGACCACCCCGCCCGGCGGCAGCTCCACGTACGGCATCCGGTACGCCCGATCGATCCCGCTGTCCCACAACGCCGGCAACACCCGCCCGGACCCGCCCGGGTCCAGCGGCTCCAGCACCTCCCTGCGCAGCGCCTTGGCATCGAGCCAGTCGTCGTAGAAGGCGTCGGGATCCGTCCTGCCGTACTCCAGACGCAACGAGGCGGGCCGCAGGAAGTCGCCCGCCGACACCCGTGACACCGGCCGCCCGCGCAGGCGCAGGGGCGCCACGAGGTCGTCCGCCAGCGCCCAGGGCCGGGCGGCGGGCGCGCCGTCGACGGCCACCCGCACCCAGGCGTCCGCGGGCCGGGCGCAGATCAGCTCGGCCAGCTCCTCGACGAGGGCCTCACGGGAGATCGGTCGCGCACGCATCGATCACAGCTTACGAGCGCGGAAATGCCTTCGACGCCCGCCCGGCCCCTGGCTTGGGTGCCCGGCATGCACCCCTGTGACTGCGGCGCGGCGGCGGGCCCCCTCGGCCTGTGCGCCGACTACTACAACGCGATCCTGGCCGAGGAGCAGCGGGACCCGGAGATGTACCGCTGGCACGCGGTCGTGGTCTGCGTGTACCTCCTGCAACACCCTTCCAGGGGCCTCCAGAAGTTCCTCGACAGCCAGTACCGCATGTTGCAGTTCTTCGTGGAGCAGGACCTGGACGCCCTGATCCGCCTGCAGGCGCATCAGGTGGCGCGCAACAGCCACCGGTCCCGCTCGGGCTACGACCTGCGGCCGCTGGAGCCTTACGCGCCGCTGCCCGCGGGCGGACCTCCCGAGCGCTTCCGCGCCTCGTTCTGCGGCCTGCCGTACGGCGACGACGGTTTCGTCTCCGACGGGCACGAGGCGTACGGGCACCGGATGCGCACTCTCGCCGAAATGACGGAAGAGGCCTGGAAAAACCTCGGGCCAGGCACCCCGGGTGGGGGTTGACCTGGCCCTTTGTCGCCTTGGAGCGGACGACGGGAATCGAACCCGCGTAGCTAGTTTGGAAGACTAGGGCTCTACCATTGAGCTACGTCCGCGCGAACCGGTCGAACTCTGGTCTAGACTTCATCCGGTCGTCAGGGCGTAAGCGTACCGGAGTCACGGAGCGCATGCGTACTCGGCGAAACGGGGCGTGGCGCAGCTTGGCAGCGCGCTTGCTTTGGGAGCAAGAAGTCGCAGGTTCAAATCCTGTCGCCCCGACCAGCCAAGAAGGCCCCTCCCAGATCGGGAGGGGCCTTCTGAGTGACTAAGTGAGTGACTATGCAGCCCCAGAGCTGCCGAAGATGCGATTGGCTACCGCTCCGGACTGGACGACGGGACGGATCTGCTTCCGGTAGACCGCTTCGGTCGTCGCCGTGCTGCTGTGCGCGACCAGGCGGGAGATCTCTTCGAGCGGCAGCCCGTTGTCAGAGAGCAGGGACCCGAAGCTGTGCCGCAACTCTCGGGGCGTCCACTCCTTCGGGTTCATCCCCCTTCGCGTTCTTGATGACATTGCGGAACGCGCGCCTCACGTTGGCCGCGTCCAGTTCCGTCCGGTTGCACCAGGCTGTTCGCCTTCCACTCCTTTCCCTGGGCCTCTCTCTGCATCGCCTGGAGCGCTACAAGCGCCTCTACGCACCTCTTGGGCAGTGCGCGCGTCCCTCCTGACTTCCTGGTCTTGGTGTCGCCGCCGGCTCGTACAGAGCGCCACTTGGCGACGTACGGCGGGAGGGGCGAGCTCGCATTGGCGTCCCGCCGAGGTCCACGTGGTCCCACCTGAGCACTCTCAGCTCCTCCGCCCGGGCACCGGTGAGGAGGGAGGTGTGCATGGTTGAGTCCTCAACGGCTCTGAGTACGGCGTCCGCGCCAGCATGAGGGACAGGGCGACTTGAAGCCTGTCCCAGCTGTCCCGGTGAGAAGCGTCCAGCGTTTGCTGTCTCCGGTAGAGAACGGCAGGATCACGCCGTGACTGACTACAAGCAGGTGGCCGACGCCTTAGGGAACACCACCTGGATCACCTGGTGTACGGGCGTCACCCTGGACGACGTGCTCACCATCTACGGCGGAGGCCGGAACCTCGTGACGGCAGCCACCTTCGACGAAACCGGCGAGGCCTCGTCCCTTCAGATCGAGGACGGAATATCGTTCCTACTCGCCGGTGCGCTCGGCCATGGCGTTGTCCTCATGGAACCAGGGCTGCCATGCGTGGAGACCGACGAGCGAATACGCCTTTCTCAGGCAGGCGTGTGCCTGGACGTCGGCTGGAGCGACTTCGGTCCACCGCACATCACGTACATGGAGAAGGGGCACGTCGTGGTGGCTTTCGACGGCATGACGTGGGATTACGATGCCAAGCCCGACCAGGAGACAGCGGAACGGTGGATGAGCACCACCCCCGGTGGGCTGGAGGCGTGGCAGAACAACTACGGCACGGCGTCCCTCATGACGGCAGAGGCCATCATGGGCGCGCCCATGGATGAGCAGTGGCTGGCGCGAGAACACACCTGCATAGAGTTCAGAAGGGCTGACTCCGAGCGTCCTCGTCCACGACCGGTGCGCCTGGGAGATCTGCTGAAACATGTTGCAGCAGATCTCCCAGGCGAAGCACGGCCTGAAAAGGCGGGCGAAGCTCCAAACAGCGGTGGCAGCAGTCACCCGCCTGCTTGATGTTCTGCTTGATCGCGGTGAATGATCCCGCCGACGGCGGCCGACGAACGCCAGGCAGGGGCACGCGATGCCAGGTCGCCGAGATCAGCGGCTCCGCGCTGGAAGGAAGGTCTGATGCGGCCACTCCTGAGCCAGTACTTCAGCGAGCAAGGGCTGAGTCGTGCCACTGATGTAAGGAGCGCCGTTCGGGCCTTTGTCGGCCAGCACAGTGGCGGTCGCCTCCGCTCCGTAGACGCCTGGCCATGGCTCGACGCGATTGACCAGGACACCGCTGAAAGTCAGGGCCTTCCAGACATCCCCACCTGCCCGCCCGGCGGCCATCGTGCGCTCGAACTCCTCCTTGGAGGTGAAGGCCAGCCATACACCGAGCGTGGCTGTCAGTCCGGCATCGAGACGTACGGGCATGATCGCTCTCATGAAGCTGCCCGCGTCGGACACGATGACGGTACGGCTCTCATAGTGGATCACCGGGTCGGGTCGTTCGGATTCGATCTGCTCAGTCAGATCGTCCGGATACAAGTAATCCCACGCGAGGTTGTCCTCCGACAGTTCCTCGCCGCAGCAGTGGCACATCTTCGGCTCAGGCATCGCCATGACGACTCTCCTTCCGAACGAGTTGGGGAAGGGCGTCTGAGGTCGCCAGGTCTCTCCGGCGGCAACCCCGGAACATCGGCGCCCGACTGCGAGCGGAACGCTGCAGGCACATCCTGCCACCCTTGATCAGCGCAACGGCTCACCCATCGAAGCGGGCCCAGCGGAACCCATGTTCGAGCAGCGGTGTCAGGGTTGCCCGGTATAGCGCGCCGAAGGAGACGACGGCTTTGGTCTCGTCACCGCTGACTTGCGCGAGCAGCCCCGGGGCCACGAACAACTTTTCGGCCGTGTAGGTCGGCAGGAACGGACCCAGGGGCAGAGGGCGCAGCATGCTCCACAACGCGTTGAGGCGTTCGGTCGGCACGCAGTAAATCCATGCCTGGTAGGGCGCGCCGCCAGCTACGGGGTGGAGCGATCGGGGTCGTCCGGCCGGGTGTCGTCGTCGGCGCTCTCGTCGGTGGCGGGGGGTTCGCTGCGTCGCCTGCGTCCGCGGTACTCCGGGTCGGAGTCCGGGGCGAAGGGGTCGAACGGGGAGGTCTCCAGGGGGTTGGCGAGGCTCTTGCTCGGTTCGGAGTTGAAGAGCGACTCCAGAGGGCCGGGGGGCTCGAAGGGCGGAGTCCAGGCGGCGGTCTCCTGAGGGTCCGTGCCGGCGCCGGGTACGGGCGAACCTGTCACAGGGCGCGGGTTCTCCTGTCCGTGGAGTGCGCCGGGCGGGGCACTTTCGTGTAGGTCGGAGGCGGCGGCCTCGATGGCTTCCAGGAGTTGCCGCCTCCACTGGTCGCCCTCGTCGAGGGGGGTGGGCGCGGATGGGACGGGTTCCACGTATCCGGCGGTGGCCAGGCGAGTTCCGCGGCGGGCCTTGACCACGAGCACCGCGAGCACGGCCAGCAGGGCCACCACGAGCACCACGGCTGAGGTGATCATCGTTGGAGTGGACGAGCTCGGCAGTGGGCTGGTGATCGCGGAGTTGAGGTGTGTGGGGAAGGCTCCAGGGGCCACAGTGCTGGACGTCGTCGGCGTGGCAGCGACGTCCTCCGCCCTGGCGGGCTCGGTTGTGGGGGCCGCGGTTGCCATGGGAGAGGGCGGAGTGGTGGTCGTCGCTTCAGGGGAGGTGGCGGTCGGCTCGGCTTCGGAGGCGGCCGCGGCTGACGGCGAGTCCGACGTCGTGGCGGTAGTCGTGGGCGAGTCGGATGTCGTGGGGGTGGGGGTGGCTGATGGCGAATCCGACGCAGTGGGGGTGGGGGTGGATGACGGTGAGTCAGGCGTCGTCCGGGTGGCAGTGGGGGAGGACGAGGCCGACGTCGTGGGGGAAGGCGTATCGGAGGGGGGAGCGGCAGTCGGTGCGTCTGAGGTGGGCTGTGGAGTAGCCGTGGTTGAAGGCGCGTCGGATGTCGAGGTGGGCGTCGCTGTGGGTGTGTCGGAGGTTGGCTGAGGGGCGACCGTGGGTGTGTCCGAGGACGGCGTCGGTGCGGTCGTGACTGGCGGCGTGTCCGAGGCTCGGGTCGGTTCAGGCGCGGGACGGGTCGCTCCGGGCGGCGGGTTGACGCCCTCCTGATGGGAGCCCTCCTGGGGAGAGTCCTCCTGGCGGGAGCCGTTCTGGCCGGCGCCGTCTTGGCCGGGGCTCGCTGGGCCGGTCGGCTTCTCCTGGGTGCTCTGGCTCTTCCCACGAGAGCCCTGGTGCTCACCGCGAGAGTCCTGGCGGCCTCCGGCGTCCGTATCCGGCCGATGAGAAGGCCGGTCAGCCGGTTGGTCCGCGTGGTCATCGGTTGCCTGTGGAGCGATCGGGGCAGTTTCGTGCGTCATGGAAGTGTGGGACCTCCGGGACGAGACCGGATTTACCCATACAGATCCTGGCAGAAGTGATGATTAAGGACTGAAGTGGCTAAACCGGAAGCCTGTGGTAGGGCGAGAGTACCGTGCCATTTCTGCAGGTCAAGTGCCCCAAGAGAGGTGACCTGAGACTCCGCCGGGAGTAAAAGGCCAGGTCAGGAGCGCTGTCCTAAATGTCATATAACGGGAACTATGTGGCGAAAGATCTACCTAATTCCTTAGAGGGCCAGGCCCGCTGGCCCCCTCCGATGTGAAGGGGGCCTTCGCGAGCGGGTCTTGTGGGATGGTGGTCGTGTGACGTTGGAGGACCTGGTCCGGCTGCGCCGGGCCCGTGACCTGATGGACCGCGAGTACGCCAAGCCGCTCGACGTTCCCGCGCTGGCGCGCGTCGCCCTCATGTCACCGGGCCACTTCTCCCGCAGCTTCCGCGCCGCCTTCGGGGAGACCCCCTACAGCCACCTGATGACACGCAGGATCGAGCGGGCCAAGGCGCTGCTGCGGCGGGGTGACCTGACGGTGACGGAGGTCTGCTTCGAGGTCGGCTGTACGTCACTGGGATCGTTCAGCTCGCGCTTCACCGAGCTGGTCGGCGAGAGCCCGAGCTCATACCGGGCCCGCAGCCACGACGAGGGCGCCGCCATCCCGGCCTGCTTCGCCAAGCTCTACACGCGACCCGTCAGGAACAAGACAGCCAAACCCGCCCCGCGACAGTAGCGTGACGTGCATGGACCTCAAGCTTTCCACCTGCTTCATCGCCGTCGACGACCACGACAAGGCACTCGCCTTCTACCGGGATGTTCTCGGCATGGAGGTGCGCAACGACGTCGGGTTCG
This sequence comes from Nonomuraea insulae, assembly GCF_042656245.1. Lineage (NCBI taxonomy): Bacteria > Bacillati > Actinomycetota > Actinomycetes > Streptosporangiales > Streptosporangiaceae > Nonomuraea > Nonomuraea insulae. The sequence goes on along the minus strand of NZ_JBHSPA010000023.1, from coordinate 11,332 downwards.
AGGGAATGCGCTGGGTGACCGTCGGCCCGCCGTCGCAGCCCGACATGAACATCGTCCTCGAACCGCCTCTCGCGGACCCGAACGCCTCACCCGCCGACCAGGAGGCCATGGCCGAACTGCTGGCCAAGGGCCTGCTGCGCGGCGTCATCTTCGAGACCGACGACTGCGACGCCACCTTCGAGCGCATCAGCACCGCGGGCGGCGAGGTGCTGCAGGAGCCGGTCGACCAGCCGTACGGCGTGCGCGACTGCGCCTTCCGCGATCCCGCGGGCAACATGCTGCGCTTCAACCAGTCCCGCAAGCAGTGAGCCGTCAAGGGGTGCATCTAGGTGCACCCCTGCCCGGCACCTACCCCGATGGCCCTCGTTGATCAGCGCGCCTAGCGTCGATGCCATGACCACCGCACCGCACCAGACCACCGGCCGCGCCGCCACCGTCACTCTGTGGGTCCTGCAGATCGTCATGGCCTGCTTCTTCCTGATATCGGCCATGGGGAAGTTCGCCGGCACCGAGCCGGCCGCGTCCACGTTCGAGGCGATCGGGCTGGGCGACTGGTTCAGGAACCTCACCGGGGTGCTGGAGGTGGCAGGGGCGGTGGCGCTGCTGGTGCCGCGGCTGGCCGGGGTGGCCGGGCTGGCGTTCGTGGGGCTGACCGTCTGCGCGGCGCTGACCGAGGCGTTCGTGTCCGGGGGCGGGCTCGTGCTGCCGCTGGTCGCGCTCGTGCTCTGCGCCGTGATCGCGTGGGGACGCAGGTCGAGTACGGCGCGTCTGTGGGCGCTGGTCGCGAGGCGATGAGGGCATGCTGGAGGCGTGGACCTCTTCGCGGACGATCCCATGGCCCGCCCGCTCACCTATCCCGGCCGTGTCCCGGCGGGGTCGGGCGTCCTGGCCGATGACGCGTACGTGCCGCTGCCGGAGGGCGGGTGGCGTGAGAGCGCCGCGGCCCTGCTGGCCGCCCGGGGCCGCGCGCCGCTGGACGCCCGCCACCGCGTCGTCGCCGTCGGCTCCAACGCCGCCCCCAGCCAGGTGCGCAGGAAGTTCCTCGACCACGGGGTACGCCCGGTCGTCCCCATGACGGTCGCCGAGGTACGCGGCATCGCCCCCGGGGTCTCGGCCCACGTGAGCAAGTGGGGCTACGTGCCGGCCGCGCCGATCGAGACGCCCGGCGAGACCTCCAGGCTGTTCGTGCTCTGGCTCGACGAGGAGCAACTCGCCGCGCTCGACCTCACCGAGCCCAACTACCGCCGCCGCCCCCTCACCGACCCCGTCACCCTGGAGGACGGCACCCGCCTGCCGCCCCCCTTCGTGTACGAGGGCAGGCACGGCTGCCTCGCCACCGGGGACGGCCCGCTCCGCCTGACGCCGCAGAGGACGCTCATCCAGTCTCTCCTGGACGAGTCCGCCGCCCTGCGCCACCTGTGCGGGAACACCCCGGAGGACTTCGTGGGCAACGTCAGGGACGACACCGTACGCGCGGCGGCCTACCGCCTGCTCCAGACCGAATGGCGGGCAGGGCGCCGGTGACGGATAAGGTCGGGCCTCGTGACCGATACCCGTACCCCTCCGCCCCTCATCGGCGACGAGCGGACCGTGCTGAACAACTGGCTCGAATGGCACCGCGCGACCCTGGCCGTCAAATGCGCCGGCCTGTCGGACGCGCAGTTGCGCCAGCGCTCCGCCTCGCCCTCCACCCTTTCCCTGCTGGGCCTGGTCAGGCACCTGGCGCACGTCGAGCGCGTCTGGTTCCGCCGCGTGCTCAACGGTGAGGACCTGCCCAAGCTCTGGGACAAGGACCGCCACAACGACGCCGACTTCGACGAGGTGGACACCGCCTCGGTCCAGGAGGCGTTCGACACGTGGAAGGAGGAGACGGACCTCGCGCGCGTCATCTCGGCCGCCAAGCCGCTGGACGCCGTGGGCGAGCGCAACGGGCAGGACTGCTCGCACCGCTGGATCATCGTCCACGTGATCGAGGAGTACGCCCGCCACAACGGCCACGCGGACCTGCTGCGCGAGCGCATCGACGGCGTGACCGGCGAGTGACCCGCGAATCTCAGGTGTCGACCCGGAACAGGGCCCAGACGGCCTTGCCGCCACGGGCCAGCGGGTCCCAGCCCCAGCACTGGCTGTAGGTTTCGACGATGTAGAGGCCGCGCCCGTTCTCGGAGATGAAGTCGGGCTCCTTGGGCCGCGGCACCTCGTCGCTGGGGTCGGCCACCGCGAGCAGCACGTGGGGGGTGGCCCGCATCAGCAGCAGCTCGATCTCCCTGCGCCCGGCCGCGTACATCGCGTACCTCACCGCGTTCGTCACCAGCTCCGACACCACCAGCGCGGCGTCGTCACTGAGTTCGTGCAGTCCCCAGCCGCGCAGTGTCGAGCGAGTGACGTCTCTGGCGGTCTTCACAGAGTCGGCCTGAAAGGGCAGAGGACACGCGGTCGTGTCCGGCTCACCGCCCATGAGCAGGCGGTCGAAGCCCATCTGGCGGCTGATCTGCAGGCAATCGGCAGTGACCAGAGGGTCCTCCACCATGCCGCCGATCCCTCCCCGTTCAGCCTTGGTTAGTGCATGTTTGGCCCAATATGCACTAAGCCATCATGGGTCACGAACGCGGCACCTGCAAGACCCAAATGCACGTGCAGGTGCAATGTGCAGTAGCAAGCGGCGTTTTGGGGGCATAGGTATCCGAATCGGACACGAGGTTGAGACCTTGTCATACCCGGCAATGTGGTGTCACTGTGTGTGCGGACCTTGATAGGAGGCAAAGTGACGCAGAACCAGCCGGGTTCCGGGCCGACGGCGCTGCGCATCCTCCTGGGCTCCCAGCTGCGCAAGCTCAGGGAAGCGAAGAACGTCACTCGTGAGGAAGCCGGCCACCTCATCCGGGGGTCGGAATCCAAGATCAGCCGGATGGAACTCGGCCGAGTGGGGTTCAAGGAACGGGATGTAGCGGACCTGCTGACCCTGTACGGGGTCGTGGATCATCAGGCTCGCACCGCCGTACTCGACCTGGTGGCCACCGCCAACGAGCCGGGTTGGTGGCACCGGTTCAACGATGTCCTGCCCACGTGGTTCCAGGCGTACGTCGGCCTTGAAGAGGCCGCCGCCAGGATCAGGACCTACGAGGTCCAGTTCGTGCCGGGACTTCTGCAGACCAAGGAGTATGCAAGGGCCGTGGTGACCGCCGGTTCGGCGGGCATCGTGGCGGAGGAGATCGCCAGGAGGGTGGATCTCCGGCTGGAGCGCCAGCGGATGTTCGACCGGCCCGACGGGCCGATCTTCTGGGCGGTTATCGACGAGGCCGCCCTCCGCCGGCCGATAGGCGGAGCCGAGGTCATGAGGGCCCAATTGGAGCACCTCATCGACCTGATGCGGCAACCCAGCATCACGATTCAGATCATGCCGTTCAGCTTCGGCGGGCACAGCGCGGAGGGGGGAGCGTTCAGCGTCCTGCGTTTCCCCGACACCGATCTCCCCGACGTGGTGTATGTGGAGCAGCTCGCCAGCGCGCTCTACCTCGACAAGCGTGAGGACGTGGACCGATACACCGAGGTAATGGAGCGGCTGTGTGCCGTGAGCACCACCCCGGACGAGACGATCGAGCTGCTGAGGACGATCGCGGACGAGTTCTGAACGCGGTGGCGTCGTGGTTGGGTATGCATCTGCCCTAGACTGGCCAACGGCGTTGGATCCCGCCGTGGCGGAGCATGCCCAACACCGCTCATGTGGGCGCGGCGCGTGAGCCGTACCGTATTGGACGCGCCTGCGATCACTCGTAGCTTGATCAAGGAGACCATTCCGTGAAGACCGCTGTCGAGGAGCTCAGCCCGACCCGGGTCAAGCTCACCGTCGAGGTGCCGTTCGACGAGCTGCGCCCGAGCATGGATGCGGCGTACAAGAAGGTCGCGCAGCAGGTGCGCGTCCCTGGGTTCCGGCCTGGCAAGGTTCCGGCCCGCATCATCGAGCAGCGCTTCGGTCGGGCGGTAGTGCTGGAGGAGACCCTCAACGACGCGGTGCCCAAGCTGTACGGCCAGGCCGTCGACGAGGTCGACGTGTTCCCGGTCAGCCAGCCTGACATCGAGGTCACGAGGATCGATGACGGTGAGCAGATCGAGTTCACCGCCGAAGTCGACATCCGGCCGAACTTCGAGGTGCCCGAATACGCCGGCGCCGAGATTACGGTCGACCCCTCCGAGGTCTCCGACGAAGATGTGGACACCCAGCTCGACGGGCTGCGCCAGCGCTTCGCGACGCTGACCGGCGTCGAGCGCGCGGCCGCCAGCGGCGACTTCGTCGTGATGGACCTGCGCGCCGAGATCAACGGCGACAACATCGAGGAGCAGCAGGCCAGCGAGGTCTCTTACGAGGTCGGCGCCGGCTCCGTGCTGCAGGGCCTCGACGACGCGCTCGAGGGCATGTCCGCGGGCGAGGAGAAGACCTTCAAGACCGAGCTGGTCGGCGGTGAGAACGCCGGCGAGGAAGCCGACGTGATCATCACCGTCAAGTCGGTCAAGGAGAAGGTCCTGCCCGAGCTCGACGACGAGTTCGCCCAGCTCGCCAGCGAGTTCGACACGCTCGAAGAGCTGAAGAACAGCATCCGCGAGCAGGCCCGCCGCAACAAGCTCATCGACCAGGTCGTCCAGGCCCGCGAGAAGGCCCTCGACGCGCTGCTCGAGAGGATCGACATCCCGCTGCCCGACAGCGCGCTCAAGGCCGAGGTCGACGCTCGCAAGCACAACCTCGACCACCAGGTGACCGAGAGCGGCCTCAGCCGCGACGCCTTCTTCCGTCTCTACCAGACGACGGAGGAGGAGCGCTTCGCCGAGTTCGAGACCAACTCCGCCCGCGCGATCAAGGTCGGGTTCGTGCTCGACAAGATCGTCAAGGCCGAGGAGCTGGGCGTCTCGGAGCAGGAGCTGACCAACTTCGTGGTCCGCCGGGCCATGGAGATGGGCGTCCAGCCCAACGAGCTGGCCAAGCACCTCGCCGACAACGACCAGCTCACGCTGGCCATGGTCGAGATCGTGCGCGACAAGGCCAAGTCGGTGCTCGGTGACGCCGCCAAGGTGGTGGACACGGAGGGCAACGAGGTCGACCTCAAGGCGATCTACACCGAGATCAACGGTGAAGAGGTCGTCGAGGAGGAGGCCGCCGCCTCCGAGGACGAGGACAAGGACAAGTCCGAGGCGTGACGTCCGCCCACAAGTGACGACAACGAAGCCCCTGGACCTTGGTGGTCCGGGGGCTTCGGTCGTTTCCGGGGCGGCGGCGGTCCGCGTACGGCGCTCAGACGGCTTCTGGCGGGATGGGAGGGCGGAAGGCGGTTCACCCACGGCGCCCTGCCCTGAGAGCGCCTGAACCGCCCTTTCAGCGCCACCGAGGGCGACCCGGGGCCTCTGCGCGGCGGGGAAGGGACGAAAGCCATATGAGCTGGCAAAGGGCAGCATGCCCAAGAGCACCCGAACCTGCGCCGTCAGCGAACAGTCCGGGGACCGGGCATGAGCTGTAGTCGGCGCGCGTTAAGGTCACAAGCAAAGCCAATCGATTACGACGCATCGGAAGGTGACGCTGTGACCAGCCCGCCGACCTTCTATCAGCCTGAGTCGCGAGGCCGTGAGAACGGCTCGTCCTTCCGGCTTGAGGACCAGCTTTACCAGCGCCTGCTCCGCGAGCGCATCATCGTGCTGGGTCAGGAGGTCAACGACGAGATCGCCAACCGGATCTGCGCCGAACTCCTCCTGCTGGCGGCCGATGACCCTGAGCGGGACATCACGCTGTACATCAACTCGCCGGGGGGATCGGTGAGTGCGGGCATGGCGATCTACGACATGATGGAATACGTGCCCAACGACGTATCCACGGTCGTGATGGGCATGGCTGCCTCGATGGGGCAGTTCCTGCTGACCGCGGGCGCGCCGGGCAAGCGCTACGGCCTGCCGCACGCCCGTGTGATGATGCACCAGCCGTCGGGTGGCATCGGTGGCACCGCCGCCGACATCGCCATCCAGGCAGAGCAGATGCTCTACGTGAAGAAGACGCTGGCCGAGCGGATCGCCTTCCACACGGGCCAGCCGCTGGACCAGATCGAGTCCGACTCCGACCGTGACCGCTGGTTCACCGCCGAGGAGGCCAAGGACTATGGCTTCATCGACCACGTCGTGCGCAGCGCGCGGCAGGTGCCCTCTGCGGGCCCGGTCTCCTAGGGGGAGCTGACATGAATATCCAAAGCCGTTACGTTCTCCCCTCCTTCGTCGAGCGCACGTCTTACGGCGTGAAGGAGATGAACCCGTACAACAAGCTCTTCGAGGACCGCATCATCTTCCTCGGAGTGCAGATCGACGACGCGTCGGCCAACGACGTGATGGCCCAGCTGCTGACGCTGGAGTCGCTCGACCCCGACCGTGACATCAGCATCTACATCAACTCGCCGGGCGGCTCCTTCACCGCCATGACGGCGATCTACGACACGATGCAGTTCGTCAGGCCGGAGATCCAGACCGTCTGCCTCGGCCAGGCGGCCTCCGCCGCGGCCGTGTTGCTGGCCGGCGGCACCCCGGGCAAGCGGTTCGCGCTGCCCAACGCCCGGGTGCTGATCCACCAGCCGTCCACCGAGGGCGGCGGCCAGGGCAGCGACATCGAGATCCAGGCCCGCGAGATCCTGCGCATGCGCACGCTGCTCGAGGACATCGTGGCCCGGCACACGGGCAAGCCATCCGCCGAGGTTCGCAAGGACATCGAACGCGACAAAATTCTCAACGCGGACGAGGCGAAGGCGTATGGTCTGATCGATGACATCATCCCGTCCAGGAAGAAACGAGCTCAGGCCGTAGCTTCCTAGACGAGACGTGACGCACCGGGGCGCTGCCCAATAGGGCACGTTCCGGTGCGACTCGCCGCTAGGGGGCTCACTGAGGGCCCAGAAGACGGTAACGTCGAAACCTGAGCGGTTCGGCCTAGTCCGGAGAATGTCCGGAGACACTGCTCGCGGGAGCAAGCAGGGCGGTCCCACGCAAAGGAGTATCTGGGGTGGCACGCATCGGCGACGGGGGAGACCTGCTGAAGTGCTCTTTCTGCGGAAAGAGTCAGAAGCAAGTCAAGAAGCTCATTGCCGGTCCAGGCGTCTACATCTGCGATGAGTGCATCGATCTCTGCAACGAGATCATCGAGGAGGAGCTCTCCGAGTCCTCCGAGCTCAAGTGGGACAACCTGCCCAAGCCGAGAGAGATCTACGAGTTCCTCGACGCCTATGTCATTGGTCAGGACAAGGCGAAGAAGGCCCTCTCGGTGGCGGTGTACAACCACTACAAGCGGGTGCAGTCGGGCGACCGGGGCAGAGACGACGGACTGGAGCTGGCCAAGAGCAACATCCTGCTGCTCGGCCCGACAGGCTCGGGCAAGACGCTGCTGGCGCAGACTCTGGCGAAGATGCTCAACGTTCCCTTCGCCATCGCCGACGCCACCGCGCTGACCGAGGCGGGATACGTCGGCGAGGATGTCGAGAACATCCTCCTCAAGCTCATCCAGGCCGCCGACTACGACGTCAAGAAGGCCGAGACCGGCATCATCTACATCGACGAGGTCGACAAGATCGCTCGCAAGAGCGAAAACCCGTCGATCACGCGCGACGTCTCCGGCGAGGGTGTGCAGCAGGCGCTGCTGAAGATCCTGGAGGGCACCACGGCCTCGGTGCCTCCACAGGGCGGCCGCAAGCACCCGCACCAGGAGTTCATCCAGATCGACACGACCAACGTGCTGTTCATCTGTGGTGGTGCGTTCGCCGGCCTGGAGAAGATCATCGAGTCGCGCATCGGCAAGAAGGGCATCGGCTTCAACGCCATCATCCGGTCGAAGGAAGAGGTCGACATGGCCGACATCTTCGCCGACGTGATGCCGGAGGACCTGCTGAAGTTCGGCATGATCCCCGAGTTCGTAGGCCGCCTGCCCGTCATCACCTCGGTGCACAACCTCGACCGTGAGGCGCTCATCCAGATCCTCACCGAGCCGCGCAACGCGCTGGTCAAGCAGTACCGCAAGTTGCTCGAGCTCGACGGCGTGGAGCTGGAGTTCACCGACGGCGCTCTTGAGGCCATCGCCGACCAGGCCATCCTGCGCGGCACCGGCGCCCGCGGGCTGCGCGCGATCCTGGAGGAGGTGCTCCAGTCCGTCATGTACGAGGTGCCCTCCAGGCAGGATGTCGCCCGGGTGGTCATCACCCGCGAGTCGGTGCTGGAGCACGCGATCCCGACGCTCGTGCCGCGCGACCAGCTCGCCGCCAAGCAGCAGCGCACGCCTCGTGAGAAGTCGGCCTGAGCCGTCATTCCGCTCATCCGGACGCCCCGTGGTCACGAACCATGGGGCGTTCCGCTTGTCCGCCTCCCTAGAATTGGTCACTGTGACAACGCCAGAGCTGCCTACCCAGTACACACCGGCCGACGTCGAGACCCGTAGCTACGAGCGCTGGGTATCCGAAGGCTACTTCCGCGCCGACCCGGGCAGCTCGCGCGAGCCGTACAGCATCGTCCTCCCTCCGCCCAACGTGACGGGCGTGCTGCACATCGGGCACGCGCTCGACCACTCCGTCCAGGACGCCCTGACGCGCCGCGCCCGCATGCAGGGGCGCGAGACGCTCTGGCTGCCCGGCATGGACCACGCCGGCATCGCCACCCAGAACGTTGTCGAACGCGAGCTGGCCAAGCAGAGCCTCTCCCGTCACGACCTGGGGCGCGAGGCGTTCGTCGAGCGGGTCTGGGAGTGGAAGGAGGAGTCCGGCGGCCGGATCCTCGGCCAGATGCGCAAGCTCGGCGACGGCGTCGACTGGTCGCGCGAGCGGTTCACGATGGACACAGGGCTCTCGCGAGCCGTCCAGACCATCTTCAAGAAGTTGTTCGACGACGGGCTGATCTACCGCGCCGAGCGCATCATCAACTGGTGCCCGCGCTGCCTGACGGCCCTGTCCGACATCGAGGTGGAGCACAGCGAGGACGAGGGCGAGCTCATCTCGATCCGCTACTCCGACGAGATCGTGGTGGCCACCACGCGCGCCGAGACCATGCTCGGCGACACCGCCGTGGCCGTGCACCCCTCCGACGAGCGCTACGCCCACCTGGTCGGCACCATGGTGGAGCTGCCGCTCACCGGGCGCATGATCCCCGTGGTCGCCGACGAGCACGTCGATCCCGAGTTCGGCACCGGCGCGGTCAAGGTGACCCCTGCCCACGATCCCAACGACTTCGAGATCGGGCGGCGTCATTCGCTGCCGTCGCTGACGGTCATGGACGAGCGCGGCGTCATCACCGCGCACGGGCCGTTCGAGGGGCTCGACCGCTTCGAGGCCCGGCCCGCCGTGGTCGCCGCGCTGCGCGCCGAAGGCAGGATCGTCGCGGAGAAGCGCCCCTACCTGCACTCGGTCGGCCACTGCTCGCGCTGCAAGACGGTGGTGGAGCCCAGGCTGTCGCTGCAGTGGTTCGTCAACGTCGCGCCGCTGGCCAAGGCCGCGGGCGACGCCGTTCGTGACGGGCGCACCCGCATCCACCCGCCGGAGCTGGCCAAGCGCTACTTCGACTGGGTCGACGACATGCACGACTGGTGCATCTCCCGCCAGCTCTGGTGGGGTCACCGCATCCCGGTCTGGTACGGGCCGGCGGGCGAGGTCGTGTGCGTGGGCCCCGACGAGGAGCCGCCGGCCGGCTACACACAAGACTCTGACGTCCTCGACACCTGGTTCTCCTCCGGGCTGTGGCCGTTCTCGACGATGGGCTGGCCCGACCGGACACCCGAGCTGGAGCGCTTCTACCCGACCTCCGTGCTGGTGACCGGCTACGACATCCTGTTCTTCTGGGTCGCCAGGATGATGATGTTCGGGCTCTACGCCATGGACGGCGAGCCGCCGTTCCGCGTGGTGGCGCTGCACGGCATGGTCCGCGACCAGTACGGCAAGAAGATGTCCAAGTCGTTCGGCAACGTGGTCGATCCCCTCGACTGGATCGAACGTTTCGGCGCCGACGCCACCCGCTTCACCCTGCTGCGCGGCGCCAACCCCGGCGCCGACGTCGCGGTGAGCGAGGAATGGGCGGCCGGCTCACGCAACTTCTGCAACAAGATCTGGAACGCCACCCGCTTCGCCCTGATGAACGGCGCCGCCGTCGGCACGCTCGACGACGCCGAGCTGACCGCGGCCGATCGGTGGATCCTCTCGCGCCTGCAGACCGTCATCACGACGGCGGACGCGGCCTTCGAGGAGTTCGAGTTCGCCAAGGCGTCCGACCTGCTCTACCACTTCGCGTGGGACGAGGTCTGCGACTGGTACCTGGAGCTGGCCAAGATCCAGCTGGGCGAGGGGCAGGAGCACACCCGACTGGTGCTCGGCCACGTGCTCGACGCGATCCTGAGGCTGTTGCATCCGCTGGTGCCGTTCGTGACCGAGGAGTTGTGGCGGGCCGTCACCGGTGGCGAGTCGCTCGTCGTGGCCCCGTGGCCGGTGGCAGATGCCCGCTACACCGACACCGCGGCCGAGGCGGAGATCGAGGCGCTGCAGGAGCTGGTGACGGAGGTTCGCAGGTTCCGCTCGGACCAGGGCCTCAAGCCCGGCCAGAAGGTCGCTGCGCGGCTCGGGCTGAGCGGCACACCGCTGGCCGGCCAGGAGTCGGCGATCCGGTCGCTGCTGCGCCTCACGGAGCCGCCTGAGTCGTTCGACGCCACGGCGCGGTTCTCGGTGGGCGCGGTGAGCGTGGAGATCGACACCGCGGGCGCCATCGACGTCGTCGCCGAGCGCAAGCGGCTGGAGAAGGACCTGGCCGTCGCGCGCAAGGAGGCCGCCCAGGCGGCGGCCAAGCTGGGCAACGAGCAGTTCATGGCCAAGGCGCCGCAGGACGTGGTGACCAAGGTCAGGAGCCGGGCCGAGCAGGCTGACGCGGACATCGCGCGGCTTGAGGCTCAGCTCGCCGGCCTGGGTGTTTGAACCATACTCACGCAGGGAAGGTCCATTCGTTACCCGAGGATGGACCTTCTACGCCTCTGAGGCTGCTACAGTTTTCAACGCAGGGCCAATCGGCCCTGACACCCCTGTGAACAAACCTCGACTTTCGGGTGGATCCAGCCACGTGGTTGGACAAGCTCCAAAAGTTCGGGTAAGTTAGCAGGGTTGCCTCGAAAGGGGCGGGTCCGGAAGCTCCCGGATCGGGCGGTTTGACAAGGATCGTCCGGATCTGGTAGACTGAAGGAAATGAAATGTGCGCCTCGCGCACTGGGGTCCTCCAGGGATTCTGGTGCGGATGTACGCGTCCGTTTCTTGAGAACTCAACAGTGTGTTAAAAGCCAGTGCATGATGCACAACCC